>CANQIM010000008.1 GCA_947624075.1 uncultured Bacilli bacterium
TTATCTTATGAGTATAGGCTATTCTGTTTTAAATAAAAATTTAAATATAAGTGGTGATTTGACCTATAGACCTAAAGACGATATTAGAATAACTAATGTAACTCAGGCTACATTAACTGATGCTACATTACAGTATGCTGATTTTTCTAAAAATGAAATAAACTTTGCTTATAAGTCAACAACTACTTCAGCTACCATTGCTTTAACAGTAGAAGTAACAAACTTTACAAGTACAGAAATGGGTATTTTAAAAATAGAGAATTTACCTGCAACTGCTACAATTACGGGTTACACTTTAAAGAATAAATTAACTAATGCCAATAGTCCTTTAACAGCAGGAAAATCAACAACATTTACAATTACAATTAAACCAACAGCAATAGAAACAAAAACGTTAATATTAAAATTTGATTTTGAACCAGTATATAAAGTAACTTATGAAGGATTTAGCAGTACAAGTGGTTATAAGACAGAAGTCTTAAAAGGTGATACTTATAGTCAAAACATAGGAACAAATACTCAAATATGTACAGTAACTATGAATGGAAGTGCCATAAGTAGTTATACTTTTGCAAATGGAGTAATAGGGATTACAAGCGTTACAGGTAATATAGTAATAAATGCTTATGTTCCAGTAATTGAGGCAGTAACTAAACCAAATGCACCAGTATTAAACGGCGATATGATACCAGTATATTATGATAATGGTTGGAAGAAGGCTGATGTTAGCAATACTGGTAATAGTTGGTACGATTATACAAATCAAAAATGGGCTAATGCTGTAACAGTTGTTTCTTCTAAAAGATCAACATATAAAAGTGTAGGTGTAGGAGCATCTATATCAATTGATGATATAAATACTATGTGGGTGTGGATACCAAGATATAGTTATACTATAAAAAGTGAAGATAGTACAAATTATTATGGTAAAAAAACAACGTGTACTGCACCAACGCAAGATTTACCAGGTGAGATAGATGTCAAGTTTGTTTCAACAAGTACAAAAGATACAGGAGTAGCTCAATATAAAGGAAATAATGCAAGTGGATGGAGAACAAATGAAGCATTTAATTTTGGAGGAAGTGCAAAAGCAGGAGTATGGGTAGGAAAGTTTGAGACAACGGGAACACTTTCAAGTGCTTGTACTAATACAAGTTGTAATGTAAGTAATGTGACAATAAAACCAGGATTAGAATCATTAAGAAACCAAAAGGTAAGTAGCTTTTTCTATATGGCAAGAAGTATGCAAGTGAGTTATGCGAATACTTATGGATTTAATGCAAGTAGTGGTGACTTACATATGATGAAGAATGATGAATGGGGAGCAGTAGCCTATTTATCACAAAGTAGATATGGTAAGTATGGAAATAGTGATTATAGTGGAGCAAATAAGGAAGTGTATCAAAATAAATCAAGTAATTATATAACAGGAAGTAGTAATGGAACGCCAGGTCAAAGTTCAATTACCAGTCCTCAATATTTATATGATAATATGACAAATAATGGCCAAGGAACAGGGCAAGCAGGGCCAGGAGCTTCAACAACAGGAAATATAACAGGAATATATGATATGTCAGGAGGAGCATATGAATATGTTATGGGAGTATTGGAATATGACTCACAGACAGAAAGTTCACATCCAAGACAGATAGCAACAGGTTCATCAGGATTTAAAGGATTAAATAGTAGTGGAAGTTCAACAGGTTCAATAGAATTACCAAATGAAAAGTACTATAACACATATAAAAGTGCAAATCCGACTTCAAGTTCATGGACAAGTGCCAAACCAGAGTCAGCATGTGATGGAGGAGTATGTTATGGACATGCCTTATCAGAAACAGGAAGCTGGTATCAAGACAGCGCGGCTTTCGTGTACCGCTCTTACCCTTGGTTCATCCGTGGCGGCAGCTGCAGATACACTACTGATGCAGGGGTGTTCGGCGCGTACAACCGCAGTGGCAATTCCCTCAGCTACAGCTCGTGCCGGCTCGTCTTGTTATAGGGTGAGCGAAGCGAGCCATTACTCTTTTGCTTGACAACACGCCCACCTCCTCTTTTTTCAAGAGGTGGGCGTCGCGGAATTATTCAGAAATTTAGCTCTAGTTTTCTCTGGTTCATATCACGCGAATTTCGTGAACCGCTCTAACCCTTGGTTCAAACGTGGCGGCAACTACAGTAACACTACTAATGCAGGAGTGTTCAACGCGAACAACAACAATGGCAATTCCAACAGCAACAACTCGTGCCGGCTCGTCTTGTTAGACTATGATATAAAATCAATAAGGTTTCTCCTATATTTACATTCAAGGATGTTTTAAAGAGATTTATCATAGAGAATAATTCCTTTTCATAGTAGATAGTTACTATGAATAAAATAAAATAGTTGTTTTTTAATTAGTAAATTTTTTGAATATTAGAAAATAACAAAATTATGCAGTCGATAAATAATAAATATTATTATCTTCTGCTTTTTTCTTAAGAGGTAACGTTATGAAATTATATGAACAATTTAAAAACTTAAAATTAGAAGATAATTCTAAATTTTATTTATTTCATAGTGGGATATTTTATATATTTTTAGATAAAGATGCTGTAGAACTAGCTCCTTTATTAAATTTAAAAATTCTTCCTTTTACTAAAGAAATAGTAAAGTGTGGTTTTCCACAAAAATCATTTTCTAAATATAAAGATATTTTAGATGATAATAAAATTAATTATCAAATAATAGAAAATAATATAGATAAAAAAGAAGAATTAAAATTAAAAAATAACTTTAAAGAACAAGAATTAGAAATAATTAAAATGATTAAAAAAATAGATATTTGTAAATTAACGCCTTTAGAAGCATTTAATATATTAGTTAAATTAAAGGAGAAAGTTGATTATGAGTAAATCTGAAGAAAAAGTTATAACAAGAGATAATAATAGTAATACTACAAATGGTGTTGAAGATTTACTCATTTATAAACAATATTTAGAGTTGATTTATTATTCTACGGAAATATTGCTTAAATATCCTAAAAGAGAAAGAGATGGACTAAATATTGATATTAGAAAAGCTATTTATGAAGGATTAGAAGATGTGCTGTATGCTTATAGATTATATGATAGAAAAGATAAACTGAAATATTTATTAGATTTAGATATCAAATTAAAATTTATAAAAGCCTTAGTTAGAATTTCCTATAAAAAGAAGTATATAAGTTCTAAAAATTATTCTGCTTGGAGTAAAAAGATTTACAATATAGGTAATTTGTTAGGTGGTTGGATTGTTTCATGCCAAAAAAATTAAAATTAAAATTTAGTGATAGACTAAAGTATGAATATTTTTATGAAGCATATCTAAGAGCTAAAAAACATAAGAAGTATAAAAGAGAAATTCTTTCTTTTGATATAGATTTAGAAACTAATTTGATAAATTTAATTGAAAAGATTAAGAAAAGGACTTATCATTTAGGAGAATATAGAAAATTTATTATATATGAACCTAAAAAAAGGGAAATTCTTTCTTTACCATATGCAGATCGAATAGTTCATCAATGGTATATAGGAAATTTTATTAAACCATATATTATGAAAAGATTTATTAAAGACACATATGCTTGTTTAGATAATAGAGGAATTCATAAAGCTTCTAGAGTATTACAACAATATATGCGTAAGATGAGAAATAAGTATAGTAAATATTATGTAGTTAAATGTGATATAAGTAAATTTTTTTATTCTGTTGATTTAGACATTTTATTTGAAATAATGAAAAGATTTATTGCTGATGAAGAACTTTTAGATTTTACTAAAAAAATGATTTATGAAAATACTCCATTTAGTGTTGGGATACCTATTGGTAATTATACAAGTCAGTATTTTGCTAATATTTATATGAATGAATTAGATCAGTACGTTAAACATAAATTACATATAAAATATTATGTTAGATACATGGATGATTTTGTTTTACTGGTGGAAAATAAAGAAGAGGCAGTTAAAGTTTTTAAAGCTATTGAAAAGTTTTTACAAGAACATTTAAAACTTAAATTAAATCCAAAAAGTAGATATTTTCCTAGTAAAATGGGAATAGATTTTTGTGGATATAGAATTTATGAAGATTATAAATTGATTAGAAAGAGAAGTATAAGGAAGATAAAGAAAAAAATTGTTAAATGGAATAATCTTTATACTGATGATAATATTGATTATCATAAAGTAATTGTATGTTGGAATGCCTTTTTAAATCATTCCTCACATGCTGATAGTTATAATTTGCAAAATAGTTTATATAAGAAAATTATATTTTTAGATGAATTAAAATTAGAAAAGAACAAAAGCTTTAGTGAATATAAAACGCGTGATAGTTAGTATTCACTTTTTTTTGCATTTGTTTGATATGTAAAAAAAATACAAAATTTTAACATATTTATTGTATGCGTTAAATATTGAATAACTTGTTAGATAGTCCAATTCTTTATTTAAGTAATTATATAAATAAAAATAAAAATAAAAGTGATTATTATAGATTATTTACTGAGTTTAGAGAAAATCATAATTATGAAGACTACATCATATATATTTTAAAGGGTATAGAAGAAAGTTCTAAAAATACAATAGAATTGATTAAGAAAATTCAAGAAGAAATGGACTTATATAAAAATGAATTTATGGAGAAGCTGCCTAAAATATATTCTGATAAATTATTAGACTCATTATTTTTGAAGTTTATACAAGAATTAACTATATTGAAGAAAGCTGTGAAGTAATAAGGCAAACAGCTGCTTTATTTAAATCGATTAGTAGATGTGGGATTACTTGAGTAAGACTAATAGAAATATTAAGTAAATTTTAAATATTTAGCTGTCATTGATTGATAGCTTTTTCTTTTGAAAAGTGTGCTATAATAATTGTGAGGTGTTGTCTTTGGTAGCAGGTGTTTTGGTTGAAATTTCTAATAAAAATGTAGATAAAATATTTGATTATAAAATACCAAAAGAATTAGAAGAAAAAATTAAAGTTGGTATAAGAGTATTAGTTCCTTTTGGAAGAATGATGATAGTAGGATTTGTATTAGAAATAAAAGATGAATTTAATGATAAATACGAATTAAAAGAAATAATCGAAGTAAAAGATGAAGATATTATTTTAACTGACGAATTGTTAGAACTGGGCAAAAAGATTAGTAAAGATACTTTAGCTACTTTAATTAGTTGTTATCAAACAATGTTACCTAAAGCTTTGAAAGCTAAACATGATAGTGTTGTTAATAAAAAATATGATACTTTTTATAGAATAAAAGGAGAAATAGAAGAAAAACTTCCTAGTAAACAACAAGAATTAGTCGATTTGATTAAAGCTAAAAATGAAATAATACGAAGTGAAGCTTTAGAAATATCTAGTTCTGCTTTAAATAGTTTACTTAAGAAAAATTATTTAGAAGAGATAAAAAAAGAGCATTACCGAGTTGATTATAGTGATGCAATTGTTCCTAAAAAAGAACTTACTTTAGAACAAGATTTAGCTGTTAAAAAAATAGATTTAAAAAAACATGATGTTTACTTATTACATGGAGTTACAGGTAGTGGTAAAACAGAAGTATATATGGAATTAATAGAAAAAGCTTTATTAGATGGAAAAAGTAGTATTGTTTTAGTACCAGAAATTTCTTTGACACCCCAAATGGTTAGTCGTTTTCAGCAACGCTTTGGTAAAAAAATTGCCGCTATTCATTCGGCTTTATCAGATGGTGAAAAATATGATGAATGGCGAAGGATTGCTAGAGGAGAGGCATTAATTGTTATTGGAGCTAGAAGTGCTATCTTTGCACCAGTTAAAAATATTGGCATAATTATTGTTGATGAAGAACACAGTGATAGTTATAAACAAAGTGATATGAATCCTCGTTATAATGCTAAAGATATCGCAATCATTAGAGGGAAGTATCATAATTGTCCTGTTGTCTTGGGTAGTGCTACACCATCACTTGAAGCTTACGCTCGAGCTTTAAAAGATGTCTATAAGTTAGTTGAGTTACCTCATAGGGTTAACGGTAAGGAGTTACCAGTTGTAAATATCATTGATATGAATAAAGAAATGAAGTATAGTAAAGGACATTTTTCAAAAGAATTGTTGGAAGCAATTAAGATAAGGCTTGAGAAAAAAGAACAAATAATCTTACTTTTAAATAGAAGAGGTTACTCATCATTTGTTTCTTGTAAAAATTGTGGTTTTACTTTTAAATGTCCTAATTGTGATATTACCTTGACATATCATAAGAGTAGTAATACTTTAAGATGTCATTATTGTGGCTATGGAGAGAAAAATTATGAAGTTTGTCCAAGTTGTCATGAAAAAGCCCTTTCTAATTTAGGTGTCGGTACACAAAGAGTAGAAGAGGAATTACAAAATAATTTTCCAGATAGTAAAATACTTAGAATGGACTATGATACTACTAGTCGTAAGGGTATGCATGAAAAAATGATAAAATCCTTTAAAAATCATGAATATGATATATTACTTGGTACCCAAATTGTTGCGAAAGGCTTGGACTTTGAAGATGTTACTTTAGTAGGAGTTATTAATGCAGATACAGGATTAAATATTCCAGACTTTAGAAGTAGTGAAAATACTTTCTCCTTATTATCACAAGTAGCTGGTAGAAGTGGAAGAAGTAATAAAAGTGGCGAAGTATTTATACAAACATTTAATCCTAATCATTATGCAATTTCCTATACTAAAAAACATGATTATATAGGTTTTTATAAAGAAGAAATGTCTATTAGAAGAGCTTTGAAATATCCACCATTTTACTATTTAGTTAGTATTAGAGTAAGTGGAAGTGATGAAAAAGAAATACTAAATGAGGCTTTAAAAATAAAAAGAGCTTTGATGAGAAATTTAGAAAATACTATTATTTTAGGACCATCTAGTGCTACTATCTTTAAACTTAATAATATATATCGCTATAACCTAATTTTAAAATATAAAAAAGAACCAAATTTATTAGATGTATTAGAAAAAATACTAGATCATTATAAAAATAAAGTCAAAATAAAAGTCGATGTTGACATTAATCCTAGTCAAATGTTATAAAATATGATAAAATTACTATAGAATAGAGGTGGTTTCGTGAATGACAATAGTGTAAATGAAAAAAATGCCAAAGAATTTGAAGAGCTAATGAAAGACTCTTCAACCGATGTAGATAAATATTACTATGATAGTAAAAATCCATTTGTAAAACTTTTATTAATTGTGCTAGCTTGTATTATTATAGTTGGATGTCTATTAATGTTTGTTTTTAAATAATAGGTGGTGGCAGTAGTGTTAGATGAAGTACTAGGGAAAAAGAAAGTAAAAGAAATTATAAATAATATTAAAAATGTATCAGAAAAAGAAAAAAGTGCAGAGTCAATCAATTATAAACTTTTTGCTAATCAAGAAAAAATATTATTTATTTTTTATGATGCCTTATTAAAATATAAAATAATTATTGATGAAGAAATATATTTTGATGATTACTTAGAACAAATAGATAAACTTCTAAAGAAAATAAATAATATAGATGACTTGACACTTGGTGTAAATAATTTAATTTGTAAATTTACATGTATCAAATTAGGCGTTAAAAATAACGAAGAAGAAGATAATCGAAAAGATATTCTGACATACATTTATAATAAATTTATAGTTAATGGGTATTTTGTCCATGGGTTTAGTTCCTGCTACTGCGAAAACATAAAAAGATATGGTTTTACTAGTGAAGCTTATCTTAATTACTATGAAGACTTTAAAAAGATAAATGATATATTTAATAAATATAATATTACTAATGTTTTAGAAAAAGACTTTTCTAAAAAGGAAGTGCATTTTACAGATAATTTTGTAAAAGCATGCTCATATTCAGCAAATTCACCAGGGTATTTCTTTAATTTGATCTATAATAGGGAATATAATCATTTGAAACTAAAAAAAGATATACTTGTAAAGGGCAACTTTGAAGGAGCTTTTAAAAATATTAAGAGAATTTTAAATTTCTTAGAAATAAATGATGAAGATAAAGCTTATATTATTGATATTTTTAAGAAAGAGTGGAATTTATTATTTTCAAAAGAGAGAAAAATTTCTTTATTATTAGTAAAAAGAGGATTTTTTCCTAATAAAAATGGAATTAATATTTTAGATTTAGTTAGTGCTAAAGATATTGGTATTTATGAAGCTGTTGATAAATTATTGAGTGAAAGAAACAGTAAAGTTGTTTGTGATGGTCGAATTGAAGCAAGTGATCTAAAGATAATTACTTTAGATGGACTATGTGATGATTTAAAAGAAGATACTAAATTAGAAAAGATGGATTTGGCAAGTGATTTTAGTAATGTTTATGGAAATGTTTCCTTATTATTGCTAGTAGGATCTATTTTAATATCATTAGGGGTTATAGTGTCAATCATTTTAATGATAGGGGGATAATTATGAGAATTGTTTTTATGGGTACACCTGACTTTGCAGGAGTTGTATTAGAAGGTTTAATTAAAAACTATGAAGTTGTAGGAGTAGTTAGTCAGCCTGATAAAAAAGTAGGTAGGCATCAAGTACTACAAGAAACACCTGTTAAAAAAATTGCTTTAGCTCATGATATTGAAGTTATTCAACCAAATAAAATTAAAGAAGAATACGAAGAAGTTTTGAAGATGAAGCCAGATATTATTATTACATGTGCTTATGGACAAATAATTCCTAAAGAAATTCTTACTTTTCCAAAATATGGCTGTATTAATGTTCATGCTTCATTATTACCAAAGCTAAGAGGTGGAGCTCCAATACATAAAGCTATTATAGATGGTTATAAAACAACAGGTATTACTATTATGTATATGGATGAAAAAATGGATAGTGGAGATATAATAAGTCAACGAGAAGTAGAAATATTAGAAAGTGATAATTTAGAAAGTTTACATGATAAATTAAGTGACGTAGGTAGTAGGCTTTTATTAGATACATTACCTAGTATTATAGATGGTACTAATAAAAGAATTAAGCAAAATGAAGATGAAGTTACTTATGCTTTTAATATTACAAGAGAAGAAGAACATATTGACTTTTCTAAAGAAGCAATAGATGTATTTAATTTAATTAGAGGACTTGCGCCAATTCCTGCAAGCTATGCCTCTTTAGATGGTAGTGAAATGAAAGTATATGAAAGTAGTATTAAAAAAGGTGACTTCAAAGGAGAATGTGGCGAAATTATTGATGTTACTAAAGAAGGAATAATTGTTAAAGTAAAAGATGGAGCAATTATTTTAAAAGAAATAAAGCCTTTTTCAAAAAAAAGAATGAAAGCTTATGACTATGTTAATGGAGTAGGAAAAGATAAATTAATTGGTAAGGTGTTTGAATGAATTTAAAAAAAATTATAGAGACAATTAAAGAATTAAAAAAGACAGCAAGAGGAAAAGCTCTTTTGTTTTTTGCTGGTTATTTAATTTTCTTTATAATTATTATAATCGTTTTTCGTGTTAGTAAAAAAATGCCTATAAATAATTATAGTTATGATGGAGGAAGAAAACATAACTTTTCTTTTTCAGAAATAGAAAATAATAACTATAAATATAATTATAAAATAGTAATTGATGAAAATACTTATTTATTGACAGGACAAAGATATGAAGACACAGAAATGTTTACTGTTAATAATAAAGAATTTTATAAAGTAAATGATAATTATTTTACATTAGATAATGGATTATGGATTAAGAGTAATAATCCAAATAATTTTAGTTATTTTACAGAAATAGAAAATATTCAAAAATTAATAGAACAAGCATATTACTTATCAAAAACAGATTATGAAAGTGGAAAAGAAGTTTATAATTTCTTAATTAGTACAAATAATATTGAAAAAATATATCGTAATCAAAATATTGATATAGCTGATGAAGCAGGAGAAATTATAATTAGTACTAATGAAGATTTGGAAGTAGAAGAAGTAAAATTAAAATTAAATAGCTTTTGTAAATTTGAAGGAAGTTGCAAAAACAATTTAGAAATAACATTAAGTTATGATAGTTTTGGGGACATTTTAGAAATAGAAAGTCCAATAAGTTAGGGTGGTTTATAATGAAAAATATTTATGATTTGACAGAAGAAGACATGGAAGAATATTTTATAAATAAAGGATCCAAAAAATTTCATGCTTTACAACTTTTTAACTTTTTATATGAAAAAAGAATTAAAAATATAGAAGAAGTTACAACAATAAAAAAAGAAATGCTAGAAGAGATAAAAAAAGACTTTAGTTTTGCTAAAATAGAACTTGTTTTAGTAGAAAGAGATAGTGATGTTTGTAAATATTTGTTTGAACTAAAAGATAAAGAACATATAGAAGCTGTTTTAATGAAACATGACTATGGAATAAGTGTTTGTGTCTCAAGTCAAGTTGGTTGTAATATGGGATGTTGTTTCTGTGAATCTGGTAGAAGAAAAAAGATTAGAAACCTAGAAGTATATGAAATGGTCCAAGAAATATTACTAATAGAAGAAGATATTGGACAAAGAATTAGCCATGTCGTTGTAATGGGAATTGGAGAACCATTTGATAATTATGAAAACTTAATAAAATTTTTAAGTATTATTAATCATCCAAAAGGATTAGCAATCGGAGCTAGACATATAACTGTATCTACATGTGGAATAGTTACTAAAATACTAGAGTTTAGTGAATTTCCACTACAAATAAATCTAGCAATTAGCTTACATGCACCAAATGATGAAATTAGAAATAAAATTATGCCTATTAGTAAAGCATATCCTATGAAGGAATTAATTGAAGCTATTAAAATATACTTAAGTAGAACTAATAGAAGAGTTACTTTTGAATATATATTACTAAAAGATATAAACGATAGTGAAGCTTGTGCTTTAGAATTAGCTAAATTAGTTAAAGGAATAAATTGTTATATTAACCTAATTCCTTATAATGAGACGAATAATTTAGAATTTAGACGAAGTAATACTATTCAAATTATGAAGTTTTATGATATACTTAAAAAGAATAATGTAAATGTAACAATCAGACGTGAGTTTGGCAGTAAAATAAGTGCTGCTTGTGGACAACTTCGAAGTAAAAAGGAGGAGTTATGAAATCTTTTTATTTAACAGATACTGGTAAAGTAAGAGACCATAATGAAGATAGTGTTATAATTGTAAAGAATAACGAAGAAAATTATTTAATGGCAATTGCTGATGGAATGGGAGGACATTCTGCTGGAGAAGTAGCTTCAAGTATTGCGATTAGTTATTTAGGTAAACACTTTAAAGAGACTTTTATTAATATGAGTAAAGTTGATGCTGTTAACTGGATGAGAGATGCTGTTTATGAAATAAATAATTTGATTTTTCAACATGAAAAAACACATCCAGAAAGTAAAGGTATGGGCACTACTTTAGTCATGGCAGTACTTACAAAAGAATATTTATTATTTGGAAATGTAGGAGACTCGAGTGGCTTTGTTATGAAAGATGAAAAACTTCATAAAGTTACTTATGATCATACACTAGTTAACTTGTTAGTTAGTGCGGGGGAGCTTACCAAAGAAGAAGCCAATGTTCATCCAAAGAAAAATGTTTTGATGAAAGCTCTTGGGGCAGCTACAGAAGTAGAAGTTGATATATTTGATTGTGACATGGACATGGACATTACGGAAATACTTTTAGCAAGTGATGGACTTACTAATATGTTAGATAAAGAACAAATAGAAAAAGTTTTACTTGGTGAAGGAACAATTGATGAAAAATGCATTAAGTTAATACAAAAAGCAAATAATAGGGGTGGAACAGATAATATTTCGGTTGCTTATTTAGTACGCAGTGAAGAAGGTGGCAATGAGTGATAACGAAAGGACAGGTTATTAATGACCGTTACGAAATTATACGTTCGATTGGCGAAGGTGGAATGGCTAATGTCTATTTAGGATATGACAATATACTAGATAGAAATGTTGCGGTAAAAGTCTTAAGAGGAGACTTATCTAATGATGAAAAATTTGTTAGACGTTTCCAAAGAGAAGCTTTATCAGCTTCATCTTTAGCACATCCTAATATAGTTGAAGTTTATGATGTTGGAGAAGATGATGGGCTTTATTATATAGTAATGGAATATATTGAAGGTAAAACATTAAAGCAATTACTTAAAAAACGTGGTAATTTGACTTTAAGTGAAGCCATTGATATTATGTTACAACTTACTGATGGTATGGCTCATGCTCATGATTCATATATAATTCATCGTGATTTAAAGCCACAAAATATAATGATTAAAGACGATGGACAAATTAAAATTACCGATTTTGGTATTGCGATGGCTCTTAATTCAACACAATTAACACAAACTAATTCAGTAATGGGGTCTGTTCATTATTTACCACCAGAACAAGCTAGTGGTAAAGGTTGTACTATAAAAAGCGATATATATTCAATGGGTATAATTTTTTATGAATTGTTAAGTGGAAGATTACCTTTTAAAGGAGATAATGCTGTTGAAATAGCTCTTAAGCATATGAGAGATCCACTACCTAGCTTAAGAGAAGAAAACGAAGCAATTCCTCAAAGTATTGAAAATATTATCTTAAAAGCAACGGCAAAAAATCCTAAAAATAGGTATGAAGATGCTAGAAGTATGCATGAAGACTTACTTACTGCTTTAGATGATGAAAGAATGAATGAGGAAGTTTATCAATTTAAATACCCAGAAAATGAGAATGAAAATACAAAGAAAATAAAGAAATTAGAAGAAATAGAAAAAAAGGAAGAAGAAAAGCAAGAAGAAGAGGAAGAAAAAATAGCCGAAAAAATAGAAGATGTTGAAGATAAGAAAAATAAAAGAGTAATTATAGTTTTAGCAATTATCTTTGTTGTTTTATTAGGAACTTTCTTTGTACTTTTCTTTGTAGCACCAGCAAGTAGTAGAGAGAAGAATGCAATTATACCAGATTGCGAAGGAGATAAAGTAAGTACTTGTGAAAAGAAATTACAAGAAGCAGGCTTTGAAGTTAGAAGTGAAGTCAAGAGTGAACCAAGTAAAGATATAAAGAAAAATCGAGTTACAAGAACGGATCCTGAAGAAGGACGAAGTCGTAAAGTAGGTTCTAAAGTTACTATATATAAATCTAGTGGAGAAGAAACTTTTAAAATAGAAGACTATACTGGTAAGAACTATATTGAAGTACAAACTTCTTTAGAGTTAGAATATAAAATGAAAGTTACTATCGAAAAGAAAGAAGCACCAGAAGGCTTTGATATAAGTGCTGATGGAGCAGAACAAAAAATAATTGGACAATCTTTAGCTGCTGGTAGTGAAGTAAAAGAAGGAGATACAATTACTTTATATATACCAGATATAACAGATGAATTTCCTAATATGAGTGGTGAAGGTTGGAGTGTAGATGATGCTAGAGTATTCTGTGATAAATATGGCTTAATTCTAGAAATAGAAGAACAAGAAACAGATGCTTATGAAGTAGGAAAAATTATTTCTCAATCTAGACCAGCAGGAAGTCCTATCGTTAGTGGAACAACATTAAGAATAACAGTTGCTAAAAAACCGGTGGTTAAACCATCACCATCACCTTCAGAAGAAACAGATGATAAAGAAACAGGAAATAAAGACAATAATAGTGAAACTAATACAGATGATAAAACAGAATAAATTATAAAGAGGAGAAATTATGCAAGGACAAATAGTAAAAATAATTAGTGATTTACATTATGTTAAATATGAAGATAAAATTTGTGCTTGTAAATGTCGAGGAATATTTAGAAAAGAACATATTACCCCAGTAGTTGGGGATTATGTTTTTTTCGATTTAGAAAAATTAATTATAGAGAAAATTTTGCCAAGAAAGAATTTGTTTCAAAGACCTAAAGTTAGTAATATAGATCAAGCTTTTATAGTTACTAGTTTTAAAAATCCTGACTTTTCTTTAAATTTGTTAGATAAATTTATTTCTTTGATGGAAATTAATAATGTAGAGGTAGTTATTTGCATAACTAAAGAAGATTTAGTTGAAGAAAAAGATTACTATAAAGATGTGCTTGATTATTATGAAAAACTGGGGTATACAGTTGTTTCTAATACAGATATCGGTAAAATAAAAGAATTAATTAAAGGCAAAATGAATGTTTTTACAGGACAAACGGGAGCAGGAAAGTCAACTTTGTTAAATAAATTAAATGAAGAGTGGCAATTAGAAGTTGGAGATGTATCTTTAGCTTTAGGTAGAGGAAGACATACGACTAGAGTTGTAGAAGCTTTTAGTTTTTTAGGAGGGTTGGTTATTGATACACCAGGTTTTTCAGCATTAGAATTAAGTAATTACACTAAAGAACAAATAAGAGATAGTTTTAGAGAATTTAAAGACTATCCATGTATTTATAAAGATTGTTTTCATACAAAAGAAAAAGAATGTTGTGTAAAACAGGCAGTTTTAGATAATAATATAATGAAGAGTAGATATGCAAATTATTTAGCTTTTATTGGGGAGGGAGAATATGAAAGTTAGTGCATCATTTTTAAGTAGTAAAGATGTAGTGAAAGATATTGTTAAATTAAATGAAACGGATGTTGATTATATTCATGTTGATGTTTTAGATGGGAAGTTTGCTCCTAATAAGTCACTTCCTTTTAGTGAACTAAAATATATTTATAAATATACTTCAAAAAGATTAGATGTTCATTTGATGGTTGTAAATCCAGCTAAATATATTCCTTTATATGCATCACTAAATACAGAGTATATTGTTTTTCAATTAGAAGTTGATGAAGATATAGAAGAAGATTTAAAACTTATAAAAAAATATTCTATTAAGGCAGGATTAGCAATTAAGCCTGATACAAAGGTAAATGAACTTATTCCGTATTTGCCATATTTAGATATTATTTTAATAATGAGTGTGGAACCTGGTTTTGGTGGACAAGAATTTTTGGTAGAGACAGAAGCAAAGTTGGAAGAAGTAAGAGATTTACTAGATACTTATAAAGTGAATGCTGTTATAAGTGTAGATGGTGGTATTAATGATAAGACTGTAGGTATGTGTAAAAATGCTTCAATGGTTGTTGCTGGTAGCTATATAGTTGGTAGTGATGACTTTCAAGAAAAAATAACTAGTTTAAGATAGTGATATGTGATATAATGTTTTAATAAGGACGATAAAGAATAGGAGGGACATATCATGAATGATGCTAATCAAAGTAATAACAATAATGTAACTGTTGATACTAATGCTAATGTGGATATGAACGGTGTAAATCCTAGTGGTAATGTAGAAGGAGCTGGGGTTCCAGTTAGTAGTTCTAGTGATGTTACAAATAATGTGAGTAATGTTAATAATGCAGTTGGTGTTAATGAAAATTTAGTTCCAAATAATAATGTTAATAGTATTAATGCTAACGTTAATGTTGGCAATAATAGTACGACTGTAAATAATGAAACTACAAGTAATGTTTCTGAAGGAGATAAAGAAGTTTCTAATGATAGTGATGTAGAGGTATTACAAGAAGGACCTGATACGAATTCATATTCTAATGATAAGATGAAAGAAGTAGAAATAAATTATACACCTCCTAGTAAATTTAAGGTATTTTTATTGGTTACATTTTTTGTGTTGCTAATCGCTTTCGTAATTTTTTTACCAGAAATTAATTCTTTTGTAGAAACATATAAAGCAAAGAAAGAAAGCCCTACACCAACTACTATAACAACAGGTAGACTTGAGTGTGATTTAGCAAGAACAACAAGTAATTTAGATATAAGTTATGAAAAGGTTTTTCATTTTACTGATAGTAAGTTGGAGAGTTTGAGTGATACAACGATTACTAAAGGTGATGTTGATTTAGATGAAGCTACATTAGATGAAGAAAATAATAAGTGTCTTACATTGAAGGATTATACTCAACAGTTAAGGGGAATTGTTGTTACGTGTGATTATAAGCAAGGTATTTTAGATATGACACAGACTTTTACATTTGCAGATGTTGATAAAGATTTGCTTGATACTGCTTATAGTGAAGCAGGTGGATTAACAGTTGAGTTTGAAAATGGAGAAAATATTGATTTAATTGAAAAAAGCATGAAAGCAGCAGGCTATACTTGTGAAAGAAAGACTAATTGAAAATAGAATAGGAATGTGTTAGAATAATATTTTAGAGGAGTTCTTATGAAATATGTAGTTTATGCCTTAAATATATTTTTATTTTTAATGGTTCCTGTTTATTTGTTTGTATTTCCATTGCTTGATCAATCTTCAGAAACTAATTTAGCAGTAAAAGAGTTGAAGAGTAATGAAATAGTTAGTGTAAGTAATGTCCTTTATAGAAAAGAAAATGTAGATAGTTCTAACCAAAAGGAAATTGTTTTAAATAATGATGATAAATTAGCTGTAAATGTTTGTCGTGCAAATGTTACAGATGTACTTGAAACAGTTTTAGGAAAAATGTCTGCTTATGGACCAGATTGTGCTGGCTGTGGCGGAAAGGTTGGAGCTGGACAAGTGGTTACAAATGGAAATATTTATTATTATGATAAAGTATATGGACAACTTCGAATAGTAGCAGGAGATAGTAAGTTTCCATATGGAACTGTGATAAGGGTTTTAAATTCTAAATATAAAGATCCGTTTTATGCTATTGTTTTAGATAGAGGAAGCGACATAGGAATAAATAGAAGATTTACATTTGATTTGTTATTCCCTTCAGAAAGAGAAGCTAATTTATTTGGAACAAGTTATAATGTTACATTTGAAGTAGTAAGATATGGTTATTAAGGAGCAATGAGAGGTTGCTCTTTTTTTTGCAAAAAAAAAGCTTATGAGGCTATTTTCTTCTAGGGTATGGTTCTTTGATATTTGTTAGGCCTAGTATGTAGTCAATACTTGTGTTATAAAAAATGGCAAGTTTTTTTAAACCTTCGTATGATAATTCATAAATACCTTGTTCTATTCTTGAATAGTGGGCTTGCGTTATCCCAAGTATGTCAGCTATATTTTTTTGCAATAAGTCATTATCTTCTCTTAAATCTTTAATTCTCATGGAATACCACCTTTTGAATTATTTTATAATATTTGGAAAAAGCATATTGACTTTTATGTGCTTTACGTATATATTTATTATAGTATACGTAATGCGTATAAATAAGGTGAGAAAATGTTTGAGAAGTTAAACAGAGTTTTAGCGTTAATTATAGTATTAGTAATAATTTTCATGAGTATAGGTTATTCTGCTTTGAATAAAAATTTAAATATAAGTGGAGAGTTAACTTATAGACCAGATGAACAAATAAGAGTAACTAGTTTTGTACCTAAAGGTTCAGCTAGTAATATGACTATTCAATATTATGAATTTTCTAAAAAAGAAGTAAGACTTGGTTGTACACCTTCATCAACTACTGCTTCTGCTTCCTATGATGTAACTGTTCAAAATAAATCAAGTTATACATACGTAATAAGTGAAATTACTAAGACAGGTGATAATAATCTTACCTATGAATTAAGTAATTATAAAGTAGGACAAGGAATAGGAAAGAATTCTTCAATTACTTTTACAATAACTTTTAAATATAGTGTAAGTTCATTACCACAAAATAGAGCTCAAGCAATATCACTAAATTTTACTTTTGTAAGACCATATGCTGAAATAGTGAAATATAGTAACACACAAAGTCAATCTAAATGTACAAATGTGCAATGTGCGATAGATGATTTATACGATAAGTTAAGGTAGGCGAGATTATGAATAAAACTAAATATATTTTATTAGGAATATTAATTGGAATACTAATAGTAGGAAGTATATCAGTTTATGCTGTAACAGCGGTAATAGAAGGAAGTGAAGTAAGTTATAATAATACGACAAGTAAAGGAAGTTACACAAATGTTCAAGGATCAATTGATGAATTATATCAAAGATACAAGGACTTAACAGGAGAAACTTCAACAAAATATACAGAGTCAATATTAAATGGAGCAGATCCAGTATTAGGGACAGGAATGATACCAGTAACAATAGATGATGATGGAAAAGTAAAATATGCCAATGTTAATACACCATGGTATAAATATGCAGCTAAGAAATGGGCTAATGCGGTAATACTAGTAAAAACACCAAGTAAATCATATAAAACAGGAGACACTATCTTAGAAAAAGATATAGAAAGTTACTTTGTATGGATACCAAGGTATAGTTATAA
>CANQIM010000009.1 GCA_947624075.1 uncultured Bacilli bacterium
GCAACATAATTATGTCTAATTGAATCATTAGTTACTGTATAAGAACTTGATGATTTTACCCATGTAATTGGAACAATCTCATAATAATCTTGATGAATCCAACCTGTATAATTACCAGTTCTTACTTTAGCTGTCCATACATTTTTAGAATTAGAGTAGCCTGTTTCAATATGAGCTCCATCTACTCCTCCATATAATGAACCAGTATCCACATAAGTATATGAACTTCCTGTTAATTCACTATTATTATAAAAATATGTTAATGCTTCAGGAGAAACAGATAAATCAAGTAACGCCACATTCGCATCAATTATTTTAGTTTTTCCATTTACTTTAGTTAAAATAACTACTCCATCTTCACCATTTTTCTGCATAGCAGCTTTGGCACTATTATAATCAGAATGACAACTTATTTTATCAATAGAACCATTTTTATTAAAACGAGCAACTTCAAAGTTACCACACAAACCCCTATATTGATAATCACTTGAAGAGAAAGCATAAACTTTATTATTAAAGCACAACAAAGTAAAGAAAATTCCTATTAAAATTAATATTCTTTTTTTATGCATAGGCCAACCTCCTCATTATATTTATACCTATATTATAACAATTTTAAGGTAGTATTGACTAGATATTTAGACATTTAATTTTCTTTTGACATTTTTTGACATAATTATTCAAAAAAAAGAAGTCTTATGACCTCTAAACAAACATATAACTTGGTTTTTCAAAGTGATTAGTATTATCTTTTTCATCTTTATACTTCTCTACTAAAACCACTTGGTTTTCTTCTAAACTTTTTGGAACATCAATAATTCGCTGATTTCTAGATCCTTTAAAATATAAATCATAGCTTTTTTCTTCTAAAATGAACTTGCCATCAACCAAAACATCAATATTTTCAAGCAATTTATGATGTTCTGGATTTTGAAGCATTTTCTCATAAGTAAATCCTGTATAACACCAAACATTTAGTCCCATTTCATGTGCTGCTTTAGCAATCATAGAACAAGCTTCACTCTGACAAACTGGGTCACCTCCTGATAATGTTATACCATCTTGGTTTTCTATACTTTTTAGTTCATCAATTACATCTTCTACATCGATTAAAGCGCCACCATTGAAATCATGTGTTCCAGGATTATGACAACCAGGACAATTATGTGGACAACCTTGCGTCCAAACAACTGTCCTTATTCCTTCACCATCTACTATTGAGTCTGGCTGTAAATCGGCTGCTAATCTAATCTTCACAATTCTTATCTTCTTTTTTTAATTCATTTAATCCGCTATGTTTTACACGATCTCTTTCTTCAGCTCTTTTACCATTGTTAAATCTAGAAACATCTCCTGCAAGATATCCTGTAACTCTTCTTATTCTTTCGAACCCTTGTCCTTCTCCTACTACTTTTTCCATAAATTTTTCCTCCTTAAATCTTTTTATTTTCTTTTATTTATATAAACTATTCACAACATTTATTATCAATAGACGTTACCTTTTCAATTGGAACTCCTTCGAATTCCTTACGTCCACATCCTGGACAAACATCATTTATAACTCCAACATAACCACATACTGGATCTCTATCTACAGGATGATTAACAGCACCGTAACCGATACCTGCATCTTTCATTGTATGAATAACTCTTTCAAAAGCATCAACGTTAGAAGCTGCATCTCCATCTAATTCTATGTAAGAAATATGTCCACCATTCGTTAAAGCATGATATGGTGCTTCAGTATAAAGTTTATCATGAATACTTATATGATAATATACTGGTACATGGAATGAATTTGTATAATACTCTCTATCTGTAACTCCTTTTATCTTTCCATAAATAGCTTTATCAATAGCTGTAAATCTACCAGATAATCCTTCAGCTGGTGTAGCTAAACAAGCAAAATTCAAATGGTATCTTTCTGCAAATTCATCACATTTCTTACGCATAAACTTAATAATTTCTAAACCTAACTTTTGACTTTCTTCACTTTCACCATGATGTTTACCAGTTAAAGCTTTCAAACATTCAGCAAGTCCTATAAATCCTATTGAAAGTGAACCATGCTTCCAAACTTTTCTTAATCTATCAGTAGGTTTTAACTTCTCACCATTAGTCCAAACACCTTGTCCTAATAAGAATGGGAAGTTGTAGCAACGTTTATTACATTGAACTTCAAATCTTTCAAGTAACTGATCTTTAACAGTTTCCATTAAATAATCAAGTTCTTTATAAAAACCTTTAATATCACATTTTTCTCTTTCTTTTAAAGCAATTCCATATTTAATACCAAGTCTAGGTAAATTAATTGTTGTCCAAGAAAGATTTCCACGACCTACAACAACTTCATTATCAGGAGCCGTTACATCACCAATTACTCTTGTACGACATCCCATATAAGCAATTTCTGTTGCTGGATTACCAGGTTTATAATATTGAAGATTAAATGGTGCATCAATAAATGAAAAGTTAGGGAAAAGTCTCTTTGCTGAAACCTTACAAGCTAATCTAAATAAATCATAGTTCTTATCTTCTTTATTATAATTAACTCCTTCTTTTACTTTAAATATTGATACTGGGAAAATTGGTGTTTCTCCTTTCCCTAATCCTCTATCTGCTGATAATAAGAAGTTTTTAATTACCATTCTTCCTTCAGGTGAAGTATCAGTTCCAAAGTTAACTGATGAGAATGGTACTTGAGCTCCTGCTCTAGAATGCATTGTATTTAAATTATGAATAAATGCTTCCATTGCTTGTTGAGTAGCTCTATCAGTTTTTTGTATAGCTTTTTCATAACCTTTAGTAAATACTTCTTGAACTCTAGTTGAAGCTTTTTGATAATCTGTAAGTACTTGAATATCAAACTCAATACTTTCTAATTTATCTACTTCTCTAACAAATCTATCAAAGTTAACATATTCTAAAAATCCTTCTAAATCTAGGAAATCATAAACTGTCTGTTTAAATTGCTTTTTAAATGTTTTTAGAACTCCTGGTGCTAAATAATAATCAAGAGCTGGTATTGCTTGTCCACCATGTTGATCATTTTGATTAGCTTGAATTACAATTGCGGCTAATGAACCATAAGTACTAATGTCTTGTGGAGGTCTAACAAATCCATGTCCTGTATCAAAACCATTTTTAAATAGTCTTGATAAATCTATTTGACAACAAGTAGTTGTACCCATAGCTAGAAAATCCATATCATGAATATGTATTGTACCTTCATCATGCATTTTAGCAAATTCAGGTTTCATTAAATAAGCTTTAGCAAATTCTTTTGAAACTGTCGCTCCGTATTGAAGCATAGTTCCCATTGGTGAATTACCATCGATATTAGCATTTTCTCTTTTAGCATCTTCTTCATTAGCTGATTTTAAACCTAAATTTTCAAGTGATTTTAAAAATTTATGTGTTTTTTTATCAGCAAAAAATGATTGACGAGAAGCATTTCTTCTATCTCTATATTCTGAAAAACTTTTATGAACATCTTCATAACCTTTACTTGATAATTCTTCTTCGATGAAATCTTGTATTTCTTCGATTTGAATTTTATCTTTATCTTTAGCTTCTTTTTCTAATCTTTTTAAAACAGCTTGATATACCTTTTGAACATCTTTACTGGAATATTTTTTTTCTTTTTCTTCTTCATCAGTATCTACTTCAACACTATCAAAACCCTTTTTTATGGCTAAAGCAATTTTTTTACCATCAAAATCAACTTTTTTACCACTTCTTTTTATTACTACTAAATTTTCTAAAATTTCGCTTACTTCTGCCATAAATTTTTACCTCTTTCCTCTCACTTTCTAATTCAATTTTAAGAGCTATTTTTTCAAAAATCAATACTGTTTTTTTACCTTTTTTTTACAAATTTTTTCTATCTGTTGATATACAAAGAAAAGTCGAAAAAAATTTTTTTGTTCGATTTACGACAATTTACATTTTTATACATTTTTTAAAAAAATAAAAAATTGAAAATTTAGTTTTTTCAATTTTTTTACTTTTTCAAAATACTAAATCTCTTATTTTTCAACGTTTTTTCAAAAAATTTTTTCGAAAAATCAAAAAAATAGTAAAAATAGTTTTTTCATTTTTTTAATTTTTACTTATCTGTTGAACCAAAACCACCTGTCCTAATTCCACTAGCATTATCCTCATCAACTACTAAAAATTTTGTAAAAACAACCTGTCCTATTACATCACCTTTTTTAACTTCAATATCTTTATCACTACAATTAAAATAGGCAAAGTAAAAGTGTCCATCATTATCTTCATTTCCATAATAATCAGAGTCAACTAATCCAACACTATTAGCCAAAACAAAACCTTTTTTAGGACCACTACTTCTATTTAGTAATAGAAAACATTCATCATCCATACAATAAGCTTTTAATCCTGTTGGAATTAAAGTAGGCTTAATTCCAGGATAATATTTTGGAATTACTACATCTTCTGCAGCTTCTACATCGTACCCTGCTGAATGAGCCGTTTTTCTTACTGGTAAATTTATCCCCTTATCTTCATAACCTTTTACTATTTCAAAACCTCTTTGTTTCATACTTCTTCTCACTTTACTATTAAGCTATTATCTATATATAGAATTTTTTTCTTTTCTTCTAAACTTTTCTTAACATCAATTATGCATTGATTACTACTACCAACATAATGTAGTTTTTCTAAAGCTAATTTTAAAACAAATTCTCCATCAAGTAAAACATCAATATTATCTAAAATTATCTGTAAATTTTTATCTGTTTTAGCTTGCTTCAATAACTCTTCCCAAGTATACCCTGTATAGCACCAAATACTTTTACCAGGAAACTTTTCTCTTACTTCTTTAACTAACTTGGCTATTTCTTCTCTACTTTCTATAAATAAAGGATCTCCTCCTGATAGTGTAAGTCCACTGCACCAATCTTTTTCTAATTCCCTAAATATTTCATTTTTAGCATCTTCATCGAAAACTAACCCATCATTTTTATCCCATGTAATAGCATTTTGACAAGCCATACAACGATGAGAGCAACCACTACACCAAAGTACCACTCTTAACCCCTCACCATTAAGCATATCGGCTTTGGTAATATTATGATAACGCATTTTACATAGACTTCCTTTCAGAAATTTCCACCATCTTGGCATTACTTAACATAGTATCTCCATGAACTCTTGAATAAGACAAATAACCATTCATTCTATCTATCTTTGTTAAATCACTACTTCCACATTTTGGACATACATCCATATCTAGTTCTTCATGACCACAATGATTACAATAAGCAAGTGATAAATTAACTCCTTCATAGAAACCTTTTTCCATAGCTCTTTCTACATAAGTAAGTAAGGCTTTAGTATTATAATTTAAATTATATCTAACGTACTGAATTCTGCCACCTTTACAAAGTTCCCAGAATCTTTCTTCCAAATCTTGTTTTTCAATACCTGTAATATCTTCCCAAACACCACAATGGAAACTATTTGAAACATATTCTCTAGAACTAACTCCTTCAACTACGCCATATTTCTTTCTAAATTGTTGAATTTGCAAACCACATAAATTTTCAGCTGGTGTTCCATAAATAGCATATAAAATATGATCTTCTTTCTTAAATTCAGCAGTCTTATCATTAATATATTTTAAAACTTCTAAAGCAAAAGCTCCATCTTCAACAATACTTTTACCATTATATAAGACTTGCAATTCATTTAAAGCCGTAATTCCAAATGAAGCTGTAGATGATTTCAAAACTGGTTCAATTGCTTCTTCTGGTTTTAAATGACCTCCATAAAATCCTCCTTGACAATAAGAAAGTGGATTAGTAGAAGCTTTCCTCTTTGCTAAATAGCGATATGTACGGATATGTATTTTTCTAATCATTTCCAAATAATAATCTAAAACTTCATAAAAATCTTTTTGTTCTTCACGTGCTTTAGCAAGTATCATTGGTAAATGTAAAGAGATTGCTCCTATATTAAATCTTCCTACAAAAACTGGTTTATCATCTTTATCAGCTGGTTCCATTCCTCCTCTTTCATACCATGGTGAAAGAAAAGCTCTACATCCCATTGGACTTACAATTCTTCCATACTTTTTATACATTTCTGGTACATAACCTTCTCCTGTTAAAGATAAATAATCAGGATACATTGTCTTCTTACTACATTCAATTGCACATAAGAAACTATCTCTTAATTCTCCCCCTTCACCATGTAATTTTTTGTCATACAAAAATACTAGTTTAGGAAACAAAGTTGGTCTTTTAAAACCTTTTTTACCTTGTCCTTCTTTATGTACATTTAAAATTGTTTGACTAATCATTACTGCAAAAGGATCTTTATCAACTCCAAATGTAAATGTAACAAATGGATAATCACCTCTACTAGAACTTACAGTATTAAGTTTATATTCAATACCTTGATAACCTTGTTCACATTCTCTTTGTACTTTCTTTAAGGCATATTCTTTTGCTTCATCAGTATACTTTTTACCCTTTATGTCTAAATATTCTTCAAAATATTTATCATAGCTCATCTTAGCATATTTTTTTAATACTGAATCCACCTCTGGTACAGTAAAACCTCCATACTGCATAGCTGTTGTATTATTAATAACATCTCCCATAACATTAAAAGCTGTTCCTAATGTCTTAGGCTCTGTATACCAAATATTACTCATTTCAAAACCATCTTTTAAAACATTAGCCATATCAAATAAACAACAATTCATTGTATCACGTCTAGCACTCATATCATGAATATAAATATATCCATCTTTACAAGCTTCTATTTCAGCAGGAGTTAAGAAAAATTTCTTATATAATTCTTTATTTAAGCTATTATAAATCAAACATCTTTGTGTAGTTACTAAAGCACTGTCCATATTAGCACATTCTTTATCACCTATATAAGTAATAACTTGGGCTTTTTTATAGACTTTATCTAGTATATGAACTATATCTTTTTTATAATCTCTATATTCTCTATAACTCTTAGCAGCAAGTGGATTAACTTGTTCAAGTGCTGCTTCACAACAACTATGTACCTGTTCAACTGTTGGGTTACTTGTCTGTGTCAAAAGTAATTTTCTTACTCTTTCTACAACATCCTCAATTGCTTCATCTGTTAAATCTACCATTACTCTTTCAGCAGACGCTGTTATAGCTTTTTTTACTCTTTCTGGATCAAATTTTTCTAAATTTCCATTTCTTTTCACTATCATTATATCTTTTTCTTTTTTACTACTATTTTTACTCATAATTTTTGCTCCTATCTTATGCACTTCATTTTAAACTTATTTTAATAAATTTTACTGTTGCATTTGCAACAAAAATAAAAATTGCTATAATATATTTAGTGAGGTGTTTTTAAAATGGTTGATAATATTGATAGTGAGAATTATTTATACTTAAAAAATTATTTGTCTAAATGTGTCAATACTTCTAGTAAAACATTTTACAATAGAGAACTTATTTTAAATTTAAATACCCGTACCAAGCAAATTGTCTTTATAACTTATGGTCATGCTACTATTACAAAGATAGATGAGGATGGAAATAAAGTTGTTTTAAGAGAATTAAAAGAAAATGATATTTTTTCTAATTTGTTTTATCTAGGTAGTGAAGATGAAATCTATGTAGTTTCAAATAGTAATATCACAGAAGTAATCTTTATAAATTACTATTCTATTTTAAAAGATTGTTCTATGAACTGTCCTTTTCATAATCAACTAGTTCTATCTCTTTTTGATTTGCTAATAAAGGACAACAAGGAATTAAATGAAAAAATAGAGCTTCTTTCTAAAAGAACTGTTAGAAGTAAAATTCTCTTCTTTTTTAAAAAGCGTATGAATAATGATAATATCTTTAGAGTAACTACTTCTTATAAAGCTATAGCTGATTATTTATCTATAGATAGAAGTAACTTTATGCGTGAACTATCTAATCTAGAAAAAGAAGGTATCATAAAAAAAGAAGGTCGTAAGATAACCTTTCTTCAAGATAAAATAAACAATAAATTTACTTTATAACAAACCAATAATAATTTATAAATAACTACATAGCTTTCTTATAATTCCTTACCATTCTTTTTATTTTATTTTCATTGCTCTTTATAATATTTACTGGTAAGTAAGCCCTTCTATTATTTAATTTTTCTAAATAGATTTTCAACTTTTCACTTTCTTTATCAATGTCATATTTACCACTTTGCAACTTATTTAATACACTCATCAAATAATAACCTAAAAAATCACTTGTATCTAAAGAAATATCTGCTGAATCATCATTTCTTGGTACATAATACTTATCTAATTCTTCATCAATTATTTCAAAAATTCTATGAGCTTCCTTTTTAGGAATCTTACTTAACTTATCACATATTGCATTATGATTTAATCTAATTATATCATCTACATCTTCTGGCGTTTTTTCATAAATAAAAGGAACTTTACAATCTCTAAATTTTTTCTTTAACTCTTCCTTTATATTTCCAAAGACTACTTCTTTTATTCCATCTACTGTATAAATATTTCTATCAGCAACCAAATTATTTAAAAATATATACATATTCTTTAAATCTTCTTTTTCACGATAACTATCTATATCATTCTCATCATATTCCTTATCAACATAAACAACTCCTGGACCAAATCTTAAATCAGACATGTCTTTATAATTAAGAAAATGATAAGTAAAACTCATAACTGGATTTAAACCTTTTTTCATTTTAGGAATTATCTTTTTACCTTCTAATGCACCTTTTACAATCTCACTATCTTCTGAAACTATCTTACTTGTATCTAAAAAATGTACACCAAAAACAATATCTTGATAATTTTCATAGTTAATAGAAAAACAACAATTATCAATTCCCTTTATCATAAAAGTTCTTGAATTAAATCCATCTTTATACATTGGATATTTCCTCATATAATTTCTAATTACACTATCAAGTTCAAAATCTAATAAACTAACTTCTTGCTTTAATTTATCTCTATCAATATCACTTTTTACTACTTCGCCACCAATATTTCTTAACTCTTCAACATCTTTATTTACAAGACCACTTGATACATATTTCTTTTTATTAACATATTCTAAAAATTCATCTAATCTTTTATTAATTATTTCTACTTCTTCTTCCGTAAGTCTTACTCCATTTTTATAAAAAGCCTTAATAATTTCTTTATAAAAATTTGGTTCTATAAATGTAAATCCTTGATTAACTAATTTTAACTTATAATTTAAAATAAAACTGTCTAACAAGCTTATAATAATATGACAATTATTCTTTCTAGCATCTCTTATATGTTCATTTTCTTTAATCAACTTCTCTATATAAGTATAATTATTATCATTATGACATAAAGAATCTACTATATCATAATAAACACTTGTATCAGCTTCTTCAAATTCTACTCTTTTAGGCGCTAAATCCTCAAACATCTTAATAAGTGTTTTTAAAAATTTTCTCTCAACATCATCGTAAGGATTTAAGCCTTTCTTCAAATTACGTAGTTTATTTTTTAAAACATCTACTCCCAATATAGATATTTCTTCTAAAACATCATCATTCAATTTTTCTAATTTTCCAAATAAAACTAACAACTCTTTAGGAATAAAGTTTTCAAGTCCCAACCCATATTTCCTAATATATTTTCCATCTCTTATATTTTCTAATCTACTAATAAATTCTTTATATTCTATAAATTTATCTTCTATTAATTCTTTATAATCTGTATCATCAATTTCTAAAAACTTTTTAGGTATAGAGCAACTATATTCCTTTTCTTCTAGCTTAATGAGTCTTTCTATTTCTTCTAAAAATCTTTTACATTTATTATATTTTTCTTTTACTAAGGCTATCTCTTTTCTTAAATTACTATAACTATCTAAATTTAATAGATAAGTAAATTCTTTTTTATTTTTCTTTAATCCACCATCCAAATCATTTTCAAAAGCTACAATTTTATAATTTTTTTCAATAACTATTTTTTTCTTTCTATATAAGTTATATGTAGCTTTAATATACATTTCTCTCAATTTAATTAAGCATTGCATTCTTTCAAAATAATCTTTACTTTTTAAGTAAGTATTAAATAATTCTTCATCAAAAGAAGACAAGTAAAAATCTAACATTAAAATATTACTAATAGCATACTTCTTTTTATCATTATTATTTACTTTGCTTTTCTCTAAAGGCTGTACTTCATTTATAAAATCATTTGCTAATTTGCCCAACATTTTATGACACTTTTTTAATCTAATTATTTCTTCTCTACATTTTTCGTAATTTATTAATTCATCATTTACAAAGTAAATCTTTTTAGCCATCCCTAAACTTTTTATTCTATAAGAAATATATTTTCTAACTAATGTAATATCTTCTAAAGATAATTTTTCTTGTAAACTATCAATATCACTATTTCCTATTTCTTCTAATAATTCTAAAGCTTTAGCTTGTTCTTCTTCCGTTAATTTCTTTTTCTTACTCATAACCTATTTCCCCCATTACTGCTTACTATATCATAATTTATTTATAATTAAAAGAAATTAAATCAAAAAAAAGCAAGTTATCTAGGTAATAGACTTAAACTTACTTTTTCTTTTTCTAATGATATATCATCGACATAGCAATCTACTATATCTCCTACATTTACTACTTCGCTAGGATGTTTTATATACTTTTCTGTTAACTTTGATATATGAGCAAGTCCATCATTATGAAGTCCTATATCTATAAAAACACCAAAGTCAACTACATTTCTAACTGTCCCTTGAAGCTTCATTCCTATACTTAAATCTTTTATATCTAATATATCGCTCTTTAATATAGGTTGAGGCATTTCATCTCTTGGATCTAAATTAGGTTTTTTTAAAGAAGCAATTACATCTTCCAAAGTATAAACATCAGTATCTAATTCTTTAGAAAGATCATTTACGTTTAATTTATCTAACTCTTCAATCAATTCTTTAGAACCTACATCATTTAATTTAAAATTAATTTTCTTTAGTAACTTCAAAGCAACTTCATAACTTTCTGGGTGAATAGCTGTTCTATCTAAAACATTATCTCCATCTACTATTCTTAAAAAGCCAATTGCTTGTTCATATGCTTTATCTGTTAAAAGCTTTTCTTTTTTTATTTCTTCACGTGAATTTATCTTTCCATGTTTTTCACGATAATCAACTATTTTCTTTATTGCAGCTTTGGTAATTCCAGAAACATATTTTAGCAACGAATTAGAAGCTGTATTTACATTTACTCCTACACTATTAACACATTTTTCCACAACAAAGTCTAACGATTCAGAAAGTTTCTTTTGTGAAACATCATGTTGATATAATCCAACCCCTATTCCATCAGGTGGTATCTTAACAAGTTCAGCTAAAGGATCTTGCAACCTTCTACCAATACTTACAGCACTTCTTTTTTCAACAGCTAAATCAGGAAATTCTTCAATAGCAACATCTGATGCACTATATATTGAAGCCCCAGCTTCTGACACAATTACATATTTACAATTAAGTTGATACTCCTTTATCATTTCACTACAAAACTTTTCTGACTCTCTAGAGGCTGTACCATTACCAATCGCAATTATATCTACATTATATTTCTTAATTAAACTAACAATATCTTCCTTACATTTTTTTAAAGCACTTTCACTAATATTATTCAAAAAAGGCTTAATAACACAAGAATCTAAATACTTTCCATTCTTATCAACAACAGCTATCTTACAACCATTAACAAATCCTGGATCAAAAGCTAAAACTACCTTTTCTTTAATAGGTGGCGTCAACAACAAAGCTTCTAAGTTCTTACCAAAATTATCAATAGCAGCTTCTTCTCCTTTTTCAGTTAACTCACTTCTAATTTCTCTTTCTATTGAAGGACTAATCAATCTCTTATAAGCATCATCTATTGCTTCTTTAACATAGTTACTTACAAAACTTTGTTCATTTTTAATAATCTTTCTTTCTAAATAAGCAATTATTTCTTCTTTTTTTACATCTATATTAACTGTAATAACTTTTTCACTTTCAGCTCTATTAATAGCTAAAATACGATGTGCTTTTATATATTTAACAGCTTCATTAAATTCATAATACATTTCATATACTCTTTTTGTATCAGGATTATCTTTCTTTACTTTAGTAATAATAACTCCATTCTTATAAAAATAACTTCTAATCCATTTACGATAACTAGCATTATCACTAATCCATTCAGCTATAATATATTTAGCTCCTTCAAGACATTTTTCCATCGTTAAATCATCTTTAACAAATTTAGAACATAAATCATTAATATTTCCTTTAACTGGAAAACTCATCATCATTTTAGCAAGTGGCTCCAATCCTAAAGCAATTGCTTCTGTTGCCTTAGTCTTTTTCTTTTCTTTATATGGTCTATATAAATCTTCTACTTCAACTAATTTAGTACAATTAAGAATAGAATTTTTCAACTCTTCAGTAAGCATTCCTTTTTCATCAATTAGTCTAATTACATCTTCTTTTCTTTTTAATAAATTTTCTTGATAAACATAGACTTCACTAATAGCTTTTATTACTTCTTCATCTAAAGCACCAGTTGCTTCTTTTCTATATCTTGCGATAAAAGGAATAGTATTTCCTTCACTAAGTAAATTTAAAACAACACTTACTTGTTTAGGTGCAATATTAAGATTATTAGCTATTTCATTTATAATTAATTCGTTCATTTTCTACCTCTTTTCTAGGACAATTTTAATTTTATCATAAAGCGTTTTTTTAGAAAAGAAAAAATCTATTTAATTGACACTAAAATAGATTGACATTAGAAATAATTAGATAGAAAATAAACGGTATTATTTTTACTTTTAGTTTTTCCATATTAAATATTTAAAAATAGTGATTATATTACAATTAGTCGATATTTATTGACTTTCAAACCCTTTTATGATAAAGTTATAAAGCAGACGGAAAGAGGCAAAGGAGGGAAAAATATGGCAATCAATGCTTCAGTTAGAAAACCTAATATGAAAAAAAGAATTCGTTCTCATGCTTTAAATACAACGAATAGTACTCAAAAATTAAATTTACAAGTACATAGATTAGATGATGGTACTAAAGTAAGAATGACAACAAAAGAAAAAAGAACTTTCAAGAAAAATGAAAAAGCTGCTTAATCGCAACTTTTCTTTTTTTATCTACAATTAAATCCTCCAGCTATTAGCATACTACTAACAGCATCTTTTGGTGCATTTAAACTAAATTCTACATTAGAAACGTTATGTGTTTTAAGAGATTCTGGAAAACTCATAGCATCTAATTTAGTTAAATCTATATTAACATTAACAACTATTCCAGTACTGTTTTTTGTTACTTGCAAATAATAACCATTTACTGCAACTTGACTAAAATTTAAAAATCCATTATAAAGTCCTTCAACGGTTGCAACTCCTGCTGGATTTGCCGAATTAGGATTAATTAAAGCTAACTTCGTATAACTTTGTAAAGCATCATTTACAAAAGATAAATTATATGTCAAAGCTGTATCCGTTCCATCAGATGCTGCTAAAGTCGTTTTTGTACAAATTAACTGACTATTCAAATCTATTTGATTACTAGTTACGGAATTATTATCAACTGTATCACCAACTTTGTCATCTACTCTATTATAAATAATTCCTTCTTCATTTTTATCTTTTTCTAAAAAAGCCGTAACTCTTGGGTAAAGTAGACCAACACTCAAAGCTAATAAACCAATTACCCCCAAAACAATAGCTGGTTTTTTACTAACTTTTTTTTCATAGTTGGCTAACTTTTCAACATCACTTAAATTTAATACTTGGGTTTTTGCTAATTCTTCAGCACTCATTTTAGAGCGGTCATACTTCTCTTTCAATTAACTCACCTCTATCTTTAATACCATTATAGCAAAACTCTTATAAATAGCCAAGAAAAAAATAACCTTTTTGGTTATTTCACTTAATTATTCTTATATTTAGCATCAAATTTTTTTCTTTCTTCAGTATTTAAAATTCTTTTTCTTATACGAATAAAGTTAGGAGTTACTTCAACTAATTCATCGGAATTTATATAATCAAGAGCATATTCCAAAGAAATTGGACGAGGTCTTTTCAAAACAACAGTATGATCAGACCCAGCTGCTCTAGTATTAGTTAATTGCTTTCCTTTAACAACATTAACGGCTAAATCATTATCACGATTACATTCACCTACTACCATGCCTTCATATACTTCTGTTCCTGGTTCAATAAACATAACCCCTCTATCTTCCAAATTACCAATAGAGTAAGCCGTAGCATTTCCATTTTCCATTGAAACTAAAACCCCAAGTTTTCTTTCTCCAATAACAACATTTTCATAAGGCAAGTATTCTTTGAAAGTATGATTCATTATACCATAACCTTTTGTAAGTGTTAAAAAGTCTGTGGAAAAACCAATTAATCCACGAGATGGTATAGTATAAAGAAGACGAACTTGATTTTCAAAATTAGTCATATTTTCCATCTTACCACCACGCATACCAAGTTGTTCAATAACAGAACCAATTGTATCTTCTGGTGCTTCTATTTGTAACTCTTCATATGGCTCATATTTAACTCCATCAATTTCTTTAATTATAACAGTTGGCTTAGATACTTCTAATTCAAAACCTTCACGACGCATATTTTCAATTAAAATTCCTAAATGTAATTCACCTCTACCACTTACTAAAAATGATTCATTAGTAGCTGGTTCAACTCTCAAACTAACATCTCTTTGTGTTTCTCTATTAAGTCTTTCTTCAATCTTACGAGCTGTTACTATTTTTCCATCACGTCCAACAAATGGTGATGAATTAGTTCCAAAAGTCATTTGTAAAGTTGGCTCATCTATATGTAATTGTGGTAGTGGTAAGATATTATCATTATCACATAAAGTCTCTCCCACTGATATATCAGCAAGTCCAGCAACCGCAACAATATCTCCTGCTTCTGCTTCTTCAATTTCAATACGATTATAACCATAAAAACCAAATAATTTTTGAATTCTAAATTGTTTAGTAGAACCATCTAATCGACAACAAGTAACTACTTCCCCTGTTTTTATTTTTCCATTATGAACACGACCAATACCAATACGACCAACAAATTCATTGTAATCAAGCAAGGCAGGTTGAAATTGTAATGGACTATGAGCATCACCACTAGGTGCAGGAATTTCTTCTAATATTGTATCAAGAATTTCTGTAAATCCTTCAGTTTGAGTAGATAAATCATCACTTAAAGAACATGTACCATTAACAGCAGATGCATATAAAACTTTAAAATCAAGTTGCTCATCATTTGCTCCCAATTCAATAAACAAATCTAATACTTCATCAACAACTTGCTTGCATCTAGCACTTGGCTTATCAACTTTATTAATAATAACGATAGGCTTTACTTTAGCTTCAAAAGCTTTCTTCAAAACAAATCTTGTTTGAGGCATAGCCCCTTCATATGCATCAACAACAAGTAAAACGCCATCTACCATATTCATTATACGTTCAACTTCGCCACCAAAATCAGCATGTCCTGGCGTATCTAAAATATTAATACGGACACCTTTGTAATCTAAAGCAGTTGTTTTTGCTAATATAGTTATTCCACGTTCTTTTTCTAAGTCATTTGAATCCATTGATACATTTGAAACATCTTCATTATCACGAAACATTCCCGAATGTTTTAAAATTCCATCTACTAAAGTTGTTTTTCCATGGTCAACATGAGCAATTATTGCGACATTTCTTTTTTCCATTTTTACTACACCTCTTCACACACGACCTAAAGTATAGCACAAATCTCACTAAACTTCAATATTTTTTACTCGTCTCTTACAATAGAAACACTTTTTACCAATCCATCTAAAAATAAAAATACTAAAAAATATTAAAATTGGTACTTTCAATTTAGAAATATAACTGTTTATAAATACCCAATTATTTCCTAATGAATAACCTAAATAAACAAATAAAAATGTCCAAGGAATTGAACCTATTGTCGTTAAAATAACAAATTTTATAAAAGATAACCTCATAATACCTATAGGTAGGGAAATTAAAGTTCTAACTATTGGAAAGTTTCTTCCAATTAAGGCTCCAAGTAAACCGTATCTATTAAACCAAGAATCAGATTTTTCTATATCTTCTTCTTTCATAAAAAAATATTTTCCATATCTTTTTATAAAACTTCTTCCTCCAAAATAGCCAATAAAATAGATAACTATAGCGCAAAAAACACTTCCCAGTAGTCCAGTTATAAAAGCACCCCAAAAACTAAAAATACCTTTTCCTGCTAAAATTCCCCCTGTTGCTAATATGGCTTCACTTGGAATTATTATAATAATGGCTTCTAAAACCATTCCAAGAAACATTCCAAAATAACCGTAATTATCTATTAAATTTAGAATAAATTCTCCCACAAAATCACCTATAAAAGTATATGAAAAAAAGAATTAATTTTTACTTAATTCTTCAATATATTGATATAAGTATTCATACTCTTTCTTATCTAAATCATCTAGTTCCCTACTATGTTCCTTCATAACTGCTCCGTTAAAGTATTTAAGCATTTCTAAATCGTTTACTTCATTACCTATAACATATAATTTTCTCAAATCTAACTCTTCTAAATTAAATAATCTTTTCAAACTATTAAGCTTATTAACGGAATCATCTATTATATTAACATGTTCACTACTTAAATATGCATATACTCCAACATTTTTTAATTGAGCAATAATATTTTTACCTTGCTCTTTATCATTAAAAATACCAACTACTTTAATACAATCATTTTTATTAAATGTCTCATTATAACCATCATCTAAATAATATTGGCAATTATTTTTTTCTAATACATCTATACATTTATTAATCTTTTCTTCACTTAACAAGTAACTATCTATACAGTAATCTACGTTATTAAATATCTTAGCCCCGTCACAGCAAATTAAATAACTATATGAAATATTATGTTTATTTAATTCTTGCTTTAAAAAGGAATAATTTCTTCCAGTAATAATACAAAAGATGTTACCATTAGCTATAAATTTTTTAATAGCTATAATATTTTTTTCTAAAATATCTTTATCTTTTACAAATAATGTATCATCAAAATCACTAGCTAATATTTTCAAAATAATCACCTACATTTAATTATCTAACAATTCTATCATAATACAAATATTCATAATTATCAATTAATGAAAATTTTTTTTATTAAATTTATAAATATTTTGTTGCCTAATATTATTTAGTTCTTCTCCACATATAAACTGTAATGTATGGATCTTGAACATTTATTGCAGTTGGAGTAGCTGAACCTGTTGAACCAGTATTAACAGAAGTTGTAGAAATTGGATGAGTATGGCCTTGATCACCACCTATTGCACTAATTGGTGAAGCATTACGATTATGACCAGACCACGTACTATTTTCAATCATCATAAATCCTAAACTAGGCTTATCAACTGATGTCTCTGCATCTACAACTAATGCATTTCCACCTAAATCAAATTTATGTGTATGGCTTGGCATTTCAGCAATTGTTAACGTGTGAGAGCCAGTATTAGCATTAGCTTTATCGTAAGTGTGTGTATGAGCCGGTAAGTTAGCTGTTGATAATGTAACTGATGAAGAACCTCCTGTTGTTCCTGCCGTTCCACTTTTTATTCCTTTTAAAACTCTTCCATCTGCATAATTTTCCCAGGTTCCACCTAAGAAGGTTGAGGGATTAGTATTTGCTGTTGAAATATAAATACTACCAACAGGGTATATTTTATTTAGAAAATTAGATAATTCATTACTAAACTTTGTACAGGTTCCATCGATTGCTGCTTGGACATTGGTCGCTCCTAATTTGGAATTATCAACATAGGATACATCCGCACTTTTGATTAGAGTTTCTGCTAGAGTATAAGAAGTTACTACTGAAATTAGTATCCCTATTGCTACTCCTACAATTAATTTCATATTACCTTTAATCTTTTTCATTACTAAAAACCTCCCATTTGCCTAGTTAATAAACAGTTATATCTAAAGTGAAATAATTCACACTAAAAGAAGATTATTATAAATATTAAAATCTTACACAATTTACTATTCATAATAATTCTCTTTAAACTTCACTTTCTCCTTATTTTATAACATTATTATACCCCCCCCCCGTGCTTGTCT
>CANQIM010000010.1 GCA_947624075.1 uncultured Bacilli bacterium
AAAGTTTGAGTTCTAAAAACCTTGCTTGTGCAAGGCATTCTTCTACTCTAAAGTGTTGCCGTATTACACCCGTGCAACCCGGGATTTGTTCAATTAGGACAAAGACTTGGTAAGCAAAAATTATTCTCTTATATTAATAAGTTTGGTTTTGGAGATAAAACAGGCATCGATTTAAATGGGGAAAGTACAGGAATTATCTTTGATTTAGAAAAAGTTGGTAATGTTGAGTTGGCTACAACAGCTTTCGGTCAAGGAGTTAGTGTTACCCCTATTCAACAAGTAAGTGCTGTATCTGCTGTTGTAAATGGTGGAAATTTATATGAACCAAGAATTGTTAAAAATATTTCTGATGCTGAAACAAATACCATATTTAAAGAATACAAATCCAAATTAAAAAGACAAGTCATTAGTAAGGAAACATCAAATATAATGAGACGAGCTTTAGAAAGTGTTGTTGCCAAAGGTGGAGGAAAAGCAGCTTTTATTGAAGGATATCGCATTGGAGGTAAAACAGGTACAGCTCAAAAAGTACAAGATGGGCACTATTTAGTAGGAAACTATATTATGTCTTTTATGGCCGTAGTTCCATCAAATGATCCTAAAGCCGTTTTGTATTTAGCAATCGATAATCCTAAACATACTGCCCTACTTTCTAGTTATACAACTACACCGATTGCTAGAAGAATTCTTCTTGATATAATAGATGCTTTAGATATTCCTAAACAAAATGGAGAATTAGAAAAAGATTTAGAATGGACAGATAAACCTACTTATAAGGTTCCTAATGTAGTTGGCATGAGTGTTGATGAAGCTAAGAAAAAACTTAGTAACTTTACTATTAAATACACTGGTACTGGCTCTAAAGTAAAAAGTCAATCACCTGAAGCAGGAGTTAAATTAGAAGAAAATGGTACAGTAAGATTGCTTATAGAATAATTTTTTATGTTACTAAAGATATAAAGAAATGAAAAGATATTTAAAAATATAAAGAAAGAGTATCTTAAATAGCTTAAGAGATAATGTTTAAAGAATGGAGAAATCTGTTCTTTTTTTTGGCTTTTACTTTACAAAAAACATTGTAATATAAGGATTCCAAGCTTAGATAAAATTGACTTTAAAATAAGGTTTTGTTATAATTTCTATAGTATATGGAGGTTTTTCTATGGCTGATGAAAAAACTTATATTAATTCATTAGAAACTGTTTCTCTTAAAGATACTAAAGCAGATTTTAGTAACATGGCAGTAGCATCTTTAGAACAACTTAGTAAAGATATTAGTAATGAAACAGTTAATTCTTTAGAAACTATTTCGGTAAATAATGTATCAGATAGTAGTAACTTAATAAATCAATTAAAGGAAAATATGGCCTCTAGTCTTAATACTATTAATACTTTGCAAACTTCTACTAGTTATAATGTTGATAATGCTAGTTTTTTCAATGAATTGAAGACAAATCTTAATAATAGTTTAGAAACTGTTAACGCAATTGAAAAAGCTAATATTGGTAATGAAACAAGTACTAATTTTTTTAGTGATTTAAAAGGAAAAATTGAAAATAACATTGCAGTAGTTAACTCTTTAGATACGAATACTATCGATAATAATAGTACAACAATTATTGAAAATTTAAAGCAAGAGTTATTTAATAATGTCAATTCCATTGATGATTTAGTGGCTAGTGGAGCAACTGATGTCTTAAAACCAACAATTGAAAGTATTAAATTAAATAATGATGGTTCCTTTTCTTTTAATGATAAAAAGCTTTCTAATGATGAATTAAGTGAAATTTTTGATTATACAAAAATAAAAGATGAAAAACAAAGAAGTTATGTTGAAGGAATTTTTAAAAGTAAAACTGTTACTATAAATGGTGTTAAATATTCCACCAAGCTTAACGAAAAGGGACAATTAGTAAGTAAAGATGGAAAACATACTATAAAAAGGGCTAAGTTAGAAAAACTGTTTGGTGAAATTGGATATAAAGCTTTAGTTTTAAAGACTACTAAAGACATAGCGGTTACTGATGATAAATTAAAAGTTAAAAATAAAGATAAAAAGGTAACTTTAGATCTCAATTCTAAAGAAAGACTTGATGATAAAAAAACGAGTACTTCTATAAAGGAAAAGAAAAAGGGCAATAAAAAAAGTTCTGCGGCTAGTGTTGTTGTTGGATCTCCTAGTAGTAGCTACGGTGGTAGCTATAGTAGCAGTTATAGTGGAAGCTATAGTGGAGGTGGATCAAGCTACTCTACTGATACTTCTACTTATACAGAGGGCAATAATAATAGTAATATTAATAGCGACGGTAATAATGATCAAGTTTTTCAATTTAAAACACAAATTGGTAATGGTGATGTAATTTTAGTTGATTTTAGTGGCTTAAGTACAGCAATAGATAATTTAAAATCTTTAAAAGGAAATTTGACAAGTGTTGTAACATCATATAACGATGATATAGGAGAGATTTCTGGAAATGATTTTTGGACTGGTGATGATAAAGACTTCTTTGTAACTCAGAAAAAAACATATAGTAGCAATTTAAGCGATTTTGAATCTACACTAGATGAATTCATTACTTGTTTAGAAAATTATAATGAGACGTATACTAATTTAGAAAATACTTTAGCTGCTAAAACAATTTCATAGGAGGTTTTTATGTCTAATTTAAGAATGGATAGCTCTACTGCTAATTTATATATACAATCTTTTGGTAATCAACTTACTGAACTTAATTCTTTTATAAAAGAGGTTGCAAATATAAATGAAACTTTATCTAATAATTCGGTTTGGAAAGGTCCCAAAAATAGTGATTATACTTCTCAATTAAGTGAATTTATAACGAGTTTAGAAATGAGTAAAAAAATAATTGAAAAGACAAAAAATGATTTACAAAGTTGTGTCAATAATGATATAAATGCTGATTTAGCTTAGGAGGTTTTTATGGATTGTGCTTTTATAAAAACAATGAATAGTTCTTTAAATGATTTAGAAAGTGCCTTTAATACTTTTGCTAATGCTACATTTACAGAAGATGTTTGGTATGGTATTGCTTCAGAAAATGCTAAAAATTTGATTGACGAAAAAATTAAGACCAAAATAACTTCAGCTAAAGAAAAGTTAAGTAGTTTGGAACAAGCTATAAGTTATGCTAATAAATGTGATGAGTATAAAGCTAAAATTAATAGTGTTAAATCTTCAATTAGTTCATTAGATAAAAATAGTGAAAATTATGATACAACTTATCAAAGTTATAATAGTGAATTAAATAGTTATCAGAATTCTTATAATAGTGCTTTAAGTAGTCTTAAGGGATTAGATATTTAAGGAGGTCGTATGAAATTAGTTGCCGATATAGATAAAATTATTGATAATGCTATGAATTTAGAAATTGGTGTTCAAGAATTTGAAGCAACTCTAAGTACTTTTTCTAGCACTAATGCGACTTTTGATACTAGTGAAATAAGTTCAATCGTAGAGTCATATATTGCTTCAGTAGCTAGTGATTTAGAAACACTTGCTAATAGTGCAAATAGTTATGTTTCTTTAATTGATGAAGCTACAAGTGAATATCAAAAGAATGAAGCTGATACAACAGCAATAGATATTAGTAACGTCCAAGGAATAAGTTTAGATGGAAGCACGTCAACTAAAGATAGTGTGACTGATAGTAAGGAAACAGTTACTAATGTTGATCTAGGTGATATAAAAAGTACTTCAACTAAGGAAATTGATATGGATGCCGCAAAAAGAAGTGAACGTATTTATAGTGCTTTACAAAAATATGGTTCAGAAATTGAAAATGCTACCTATGCAAAAGTTAATGATAAAATGTTTATGACTGTAGTTCCTACTGTTGTAAATGGTAAAAAATGTTTAGTAAGTCATGTTGTTGTTGATAATCCATCACAAATATATGGAGAACCTGCAAATGGTTCATATGCATCAGGGCTCGAAACACCATCTAGTGCTGCTAGAAGGACTGGTGCTCAGCTACTTATTAATGGTAGTCACTTTTCTTATGATGATGGATCAGAAGATTTAAAAGGAACAAATAATATTGTTATTGCTGATGGAGAAATTAGAGCTAATGGTACAGCTGGAAATATGGAAATTTGTCTTGATAAAAATGGAAGACTTTTTACTTCCAATAAAAGTGCTGAACAATTAAAGAATGAGGGTGTTGTTTATACTTTCTCTTCACATGGAGCTCCAATGATTGAAAATGGTAGTATCTCCCCTATTTGTTCACAAGAAACAAGAATTTATAATAGAACAGTAATTGGAATGGTTGAACCATGTGACTACTACATTGTTACTGATTTAGATACTCAATCACAAACAGCTACAGCTAATTTCCTTTTAAGTAAAGGTTGTACTTTTGCTAAAAGTCTAGATCAAGGTGGAAGTGTTGCTTTAGTTTATGAAGGAAATATGATAAATCCACCACGTGATGGTTCTGAAAGAGCCGTTGGAGATTTTATTTGTTTTGACTGTTAAATAATAAATTGTTATAATAGGTATAGATAGGAGGTTACAAAATGGCAATTTATGTAAATTTTGAAGGACTAGCTAATGCTTCTAATGATGTTATGTCTGTAAAATCTAAATTTGAAGCAGAAATGCAAACATTAGAGACAATTGTTAATGAAACAACTGTTAATGATTGGAAAGGACCAGATGCTGATTTGTTTGTTTCTAATACTAAAGCTAAGTTAGCTAATTTAAAAGAGAAATATAATAATTTTTTAATGGAATTGAATAAGTCTATTGAAGATAATGCTCAAACATTTAAAGAAACACAAAATAGAAATATTAGAATGCAAGATTAAGGAGGTTTTAGTATGGATCAAAATACATATTTAGATAGAGACGCTACGATAAGTAGAATTCGTAGTATGGAAGCACAATCTGATACAGTACGTCAAACTTTAGAAGAAACAAGAGATATTATGACTGAACTATCTAGAAACTTTGAAGGTGTTTCAGCAAGTAATTTACAAAACAGTTACCAACAAGTAGCAGATACATTTACTGATTTACGTAATTACTTTCAAAGAAAAATTGATGAATTAGATGTATTGACATCTAATATCACAGCTACTGATGAAAGATAGAAAAACAAAAGTCCAAAGAAAAAATTGTTGTAAAACTACAGCAATTTTTATTTGACTTCATTTTGCCAAAGACCATGTTTGTTGCAATAACTATATAAGTAAGCCCCTGCTTCATATGGAACTTCGAAAATAGCTTCTTCATGTGGTAAAAGGTGTTTTTTATAAGTTATATTTTTTCCTTTTACCATTAACCATTCAATATAGTGGTCATCTTCCATAACGTGCTTTACAGTAATGATTAGCTTATCCCCTACTTTTTCATAGTTAGGAATATGTTTTTCTTGTATTTCTAAATTTTGATTAGGAACTACATCTTGCATCACTTCTTTACAGCACATTATAGCGCTATTACTATTATTAATTACTTCCACTAAGTTGTTACATTTTAAGCATCTTTTCAATTTTAATTCTGACATAATTTCTCCTCCCATTCATTTATTTTAAATCCTATTAAGACGAAATCTTCACCTACTAAGATTGGTCTTTTGATAAGCATACCATTGCTAGATAAAAGATCTAATTTAGAAGAAAGACTTAAATCATTTAACTTTTCTTTTAAATTAAGTTCTTTATAAACTAAACCACTGGTATTGAAGAATTTATTTATATCTAGCTTAGATAAAGCTAAATACTTTTCTAATTCCTCTTTAGTTGGTGGATTATCTTTGATGTTTCTATGTTCATATTTCATATTGTGTTCATCTAAAAACATTTTAGCTTTCTTACAAGTTGAACATTTTGGGTATTCTATAAATAACATACTTATCACCTAGAAATATGATATAATAAATATAGATTTTAGTAAAGGGTGATTTAATGATTGAGGTAAAAAAAATAAAAAAAGAATTTGAAAAAAGTACTAAGCGAAGAAAAAAAATAAAGTTTTATGCCGTTAATGATATATCAATTGAAGCAACTGATGGCAAAATTATTGGTATTCTTGGTCCAAATGGAGCTGGTAAAACAACACTTTTAAGAATAATTGCTGGTATAATGGAAGCTAGTAGTGGAAAAGTTTTATATGATAGAAAAACTTTTGAAGAAGCTGAACTTGATATAAAGAAAAATATTGCTTATTTATCTGGAAATACAAAAATTTATCAAAGCATTACACCCTATGAATTGCTAGATATGTGCCTTCGATTTTATGAGTTTCCTAAAGATAAGATAAATTCAAGAATTCTAGAAATAAGTAAATTACTAGAAATAGATGAATTTTTATATAATCGGATTTCAAAATTGTCAACGGGACAAATGCAAAGGGTTAATCTAGCTAGATGCATGGTTCATAATCCAAAGTATTACATATTAGATGAAGCAACTAGTGGACTTGATATAATTTCTAGTCAAATAATACTTGACTTTATCAAAGAAGAAAAGAAAAAGAAAAAAATCATTCTTTACTCAACACACTATATGGAAGAAGCAGAAAATATATGTGATTATGTTTATTTAATTGATAAAGGAAAAATTATTATGGAGGGTACACCTAAAGAAATAAAGCAAAAAACAAAGACAACTAATTTAAGAGATAGCTTTTTTAAAATTATAGGAGGTTTCAATGAAAAGTAAAGTATTTTTAATGTTAAAAAAAGAACTACGAGAAGTTTTTCGAGATAAAAAATCTTTATCAATGATGTTACTTACACCCTTCTTAATACCCTTTTTAATAATTGGAATTTCCTTGTTGTTTGATTCACAGGTAAATAGTAGTTTAGATGATTTTAATAAAATGGGTTTTACTTATGAATTTGATTTTGCCGAAGAAGATATGGCTAAATATTATAATTTAGACTATAAAACTGGTAACGAAGAAGAAATAAAAAAATTATATGATGAAAAAAAGATTGATTTATATATTAAAAAAATAGATAACACATATGAAATTAATTATGATGAAAATAATGAGAAAAGTGCTCAAACAGTTTATTTAGCTGAAAAATTTTTGGAGTCATATAAAAAGTATCGACAACAAAAGTATTTGCAAGAACATAATATTAATAGTGAAGAAGCATTAGAAGTGATAAATATTACTTATAATACTATTAATAAAAAAGAAGATAACTTTTATGTTAATTATACAGTTGGCTATGCTTTCTTGTTTGTGATTATGGCAATTACAATATCTGCTACTTACCCAGCAACTGATGCTACAGCTGGTGAAAAGGAAAGAGGCACTTTAGAGACGTTACTTGCTTTTCCAATTAAAAGTAAAGACATTATTTTAGGAAAATTTTTAAGTGTTTCTACTACTTCTATAATTACTGGTCTATTTGGCTTTTTACTTTCACTTGTAGCATTATTTTATTCAAATAAATGGTTTTCTATTTATGAAGACTTAAATATTTTACCTAGCTTACCTACTATTTTAGTAACTATATTAATCATTGTATTATATTCATTTTTAATAAGTGGATTATGCGTGGCAATTGCCTCTAAAGCTAAGTCATTTAAAGAAGCACAAAGTGCTTTGACACCATTAACATTCATATGCTTCTTTCCTGGAATGATTTCTTTTATGGCTAATATTAAAACAACTAATCTAATTGCTTTAATTCCTTTTATAAATCATATTCAAATATTTAATGATGTAAATAGTGGTAATATTAATAGCTTACATATATTATTAATGGTTGCATCTATTATAATTTTCGTAAGTTTAGTATTAGCTTATATAATTAGAGAATATAAAAGTGAAGATATTTTGTTTAGAAATTAAAAATAGTTGATTTGAAAATTAAAAAGAGGGCTAACTTAGTCCTCTTAAATTGTTTTTGGTGAATTGCTTACTTCCTCACTATAAGCATATTCATTAATCATATCAGTAACGTTATTACCATATTCTTTTCTTTTCGTACCCATTGTCTTTGAAACCGTTGTTGCTAAAGCACAAGCAGATACAGCAGATAAAATGCTAGGCCCTAAATTGTTAGGAAGATTATTTAGCATTGCTAATTGAGACTCTGATAGAGAAACAAGTTCTTCACCAATATTTTGAACATCCACCATAGCTTGATTCATGTTCGCAATAGCATTAGGATGATTTACTAAGAATTCCATCGTATCTTGAAAAGCACTTAAATCAAATTGTGGATTATTTTGAGCGTATGGCTTTAATATCTCTAAACATTTATCAGCAACATTTACTAATGTAGCATGAGAATCATTCGCTACTTGAGATAAGTCTTGTAATATTTGGGCTTGGTTGCCTACTCCATTATAGTTTCTTGTTACATTAGCAATTTTTTCTTGAACGTCATTATAAAAACCATTATAGAATTCATGTCCTGCATGATCTGCAGCATGGTAAGCATCTGTGCCAATTGTCCAACCATTAGTATCTAAAGTTGTTCTTTCGATAGTTCCAGCTCCCGTCAAGACATCTTGATTGGCTTGAGCCCTCATACCTTCATACATAGCGCCACGTTTGGCTGTTATATCTTCTCCAGCTTTGTGGATTTTATTTAAAAGTTCATCATCAGCTTTAAAAAGACCATTATTAGAATTAGCTTGATTTTTAAGAGCAGTAGCTGCATTTAAAGTAGCTGTTGTAACAGCAATTGTTGTAAATAAATCTCTTATAAATGGATCATTGCGATAATCTAATTGTTCAGCTAGCGGTGAATAGTATTTCTTGCCGGTTGAACGTTTGCCAACTAAACTATTAGTTATTTCTGTATTTTTACTCAATAACACTTCACTTTCTATAAAAGCTTTTAACAACTCTTCATCATCGTCATTGTAAATTGCTTGATTTTCCCGCTTTTCACATTCCATTAAAGCATCTTCTAAGTCGTTATCTAAATCATGACTTTTAGCAAAACGCATACCAATACAATTTAATTTAGATGCGGAAGCTTTTATATCTTCACTTAAACCATGTAATCCACTTGAAAGTAAATTGTCAGCTTCTATTTTAGCATCTCTTATATATTTAATATTTGAAGAAGCTTTCTTTAAAATTTCTTTTCTTTGCTCTAACCTTTTTAGTTTTTCTTCACTAGATATTTTTCCTTTGCGAAGACGATTATCAATTGCTTTTAATAAATTTTGAGTATATATAACATTGGCATAACTTTTTTCGATATCTTCATTTAAAACAGTTACCTTTCCTAAAACATATTCGGACATTTTTTGTTCAATTACCATGTTTAAAGCTTGAGGGTAACGTTCTTGATTAATCCTACTACCACGATATTCTTTATAAATAGTTTCTAAATCTTCATAAGAAAGATTATCTATTCTTTGTTTTAAAGTATTCATCATCTCTTCAGCCGAAGCACTAAGCATGACTTTGCCAGAAATCTTTTCTAAAAATTCTGCTCCTACTTTTATAGTGGCTGGAACAACATGAACAATATTATATAAAACATTACCAGATTGTAGTTCATTTTTAAAATTTTGGTTTACTTTTAGATTACTACGACGGTAACGTTGACCATCTTTTTTACCTATTTCTAGGCCTTGTCTTAAATCACCTATTATTTCTCGTAAACCTCTTTTTACTTTAGGCTTTTCAGTAGAATTAGTTGAACTTGATGCAATTCTTTGATCTTGCTTTTCTTTAGGTTCTACTTGGTTGTAATTTTCATTTGTTTTAGCAGGAATAATTAAACCGTTGTTATCTAGCTTTGGTTGAGTCTTATCACTAGCTTCATTTATATTGTCGTGACTTAGTTCATCCTTAGAAAGATTTACAATAGATGTTTGTTCTTTATTATTAGATAAATCTTTATTTAATAAGTCATCTTTTAAAGCAAAAAGAGTATCTTGCTTTTTAGGATTAGGAATATCTTTAGGACTTTCTAAAGGTTTATTTTTAGTGGCATTATTAATATCTGGTTTTCTAATAACGGCAGGTAACTTAGCCATTTTTTCATGCATCGCTATAATATCAGCACTTGGCATTACTAATTCTTTATCTTTACTTTGAGATTTTTTAATTTTTTCATCCATACCATATAAAACATTTATAGTGTCTTTAATACTTGTATCTTTATTAGTTTTGCGATATGTAATAATTTCGTTTCTTATCTCTTCAAGTGTTTTCTTTAAAAGCTCTTTCTCGCTCTTAGTTCGGCTACTTTTATGAATTAAATCATTTAATCCTTTTTTGGCAAATATTTGTGTAATTATCTTTCGATTATTAAGTGTCTTAAATAATTCCTTGCTTTCTACATAGGAAATTTCAAAAGCTTTAGAAATGTTATCTATTTCAATTACTTGTTGTTGCTTTTTCTCTAATGATTTTAGTCTTCTTGATAAACGTACTTGGTTTCTTTTTAGTTCAAGGAAAACTTCATTTTCTGATATTTTTAGTCCCATATAATATTCTTGAAGTCTATCTAAAGTTTCAGTATTAAAAGGACCTTCTTTTTCATATTTATCTCTTTGCTCTTGGAAAATCTCTTGAATTCTATTAATTGTCTCTTGAAGAAGTTGACTATTTTCATCTTGAGCTTCTTTTATTTTAGCAATTTCTTTGGCAATGGCTTCATAATCAGCTAAAGCAGAAACTGACAAATCAAGAGTACTTTTCTCTTGTAATTCTTTTTCTAAAGTATCGTTAGTTTGAATTTCAGTAGAATTGATAGTTTCTTTAGTTTGGTCTTCTTCATGATTAGGCTTTATTTCTTTTAATGATGGATTTTCTTCTTGAAAAGGTATTTCTACATCTAAGTTAGCTTTATTATCGTTAATTTCTTTTTGCTTATCATTTTCAATGATAGAATTTCTTAAATAATCAGCTAGTTCTAATGGTAAAGAATCTATTGCTTTTCTTAGTTCTTCTTCTTTGGCAGTTATTTCCTCTTGAATTGCATTTTCATCTTGTCTAGATGTTGCGGTATCAAGTTCTTTACGTAAATTTCTTAAGTCATTGATTAAACTTTCTGCTTTATCGTAATTAAAATGATAATTATCTAAAGTATTTTGAGCATCATTCAAACTTCTAGTTTCATTTTCCAAATAATAAATTATTCTTTGATATTCTCTATTAAAATTATCAAAGGACATATTACTTTCTTCTTGACGCAAAGCTAGTCTTTCTGCTTTTAAATGGTCAATTTCTTGTTCATGTCTTCTAACTATTTCTTCTAATCTTTCAAAATAAGTGTTCATTATTTCATCCCCTTAGAATCTTCACTGTCTATTTCTTTTAAAACATCTCTTATCATAGCAAGTTCTGCTTCATCAGTTATATCTTCTAATTTAGAAGGACTATTAAAAGGATCATATGAAGAAACGTAGATGTTCTTTCTACCATTAGAAGCTATAGTATTATCAGTATAACCAACATATACTTTATTACTATCTTCTGAATCAAATGTAAATAAAATATCACATTCTATATTTTGATTATCTTTTTCCATTATAATTTTTTCTCTATCTATATCAAAATCCATACTAGCCTCCATCTATTATTACTATATATAGATTAACATTTTAATCAAAAAAAGTCAATTAACCTATGTAAAATAACCAAAGTTAATAGTAGTTAAAAATAAAGTTTTTGTTTACTTTTTGAAATAGTTTTAGGTAGATGCTTTTAGGCACAAAATTTTTCTTGAAAATTCCTATGTTTGCTATTCTATTTATTCGTTCTTATCAAGCAAATTCCTAATGTATGAAAAAAACACTTTCATTTAAAAGTGTTATAGGAATATTATTTTTTTATTAGTTGTTTTAATATTAATCAAATTTTTGTAAAACTTTTTTCTTGAAAGTATCTACTTCATAGGAAGCTAATTGGGAAAAATCAATATTAGTTGGAAGACTTTTACCTAGATATTTATACATTAAAATACCAGCTTTGTAAAGGTAAATACATTCTTCTAAAGTTTTCTTATCTTTTATTTGAGGTATACATAGTTTTATATCTTCTAATATATTATCTTTTTCTTTAATGAATAAGCCGCGATAATTAGGCTCATTATCGTTAACCTTGGTTCTTGGTACTAAATAATATATAGCATCATCATTAAAAAAATACTGCATTAAATTATAAAAAGAAAAAGTTAAGGCTACAGCATCTTCTTTTAAATCAGTTAGTTGGAGAAGAGTTTTAAAATCTTGATATGGTAAGGTAAAAGAAAGATTTCTTTCATGCATACTCTCTTCATAATCAGATAATATTTTTTCAAAATACAAATAAGTTTTCTCATTTAAAATATCTAAATAATTTAATATTCTATTGTACTCTTCTTTGTTTTTTATTCTAGATAAGTTTTTTCTAAAATAATCATAATAAGAATTTTCTTCTTTAACTATTTTAGAATATTCTTTTAATTTTTCTAAAAGCATTTTTCTTTCTTGAGGATTACTCTTTTTGAATAGTGAAAGAAAAAAAGTTAAATAATACTGCATTGTCATGGTGAAGAGTTCTTTTCTATTTAACTTCTTTAATTCTTTTAATTCCTTTAATTCTTCTGGCATAATTTTACTCCTTGTTAATTTTTTCAATTATTTTTTCTATATGATTACCATATTCAATAGATGTATCAAATATGAATTTTAATTCTGGTGTGTGTCTTATTTCTACCCTTTCAGCTAATTTACTTCTAATAAAAGGAGAGGCTTTTTCTAAAGCCTTTAAAGTAGTTTCTTTTTTAGTTTCATCTAAAACTGTAAAATAAACTTTGGCAAAACTTAAATCATTTGTTGTTTCAACTCCTGTTATGGTTACAAATTTTATTTCTTCATCCTTTATTTCTGTCATTAAAATTATACTAATTTCTTCTTGAAATGTATGGTTTAATCTTTCAATTTTTACATTGGCCATAGATTTTACCTCCTTTATTTGAAAAAAACTTAAGAAAACTTAAGTTTTATTTAACGTTTTATTTCTACAAGTTCATATATTTCAATGATGTCATTTTCTTTATAGTCTTGGCAATTTTCTAAAGTAATACCACAGTCCATATCTTTCTTTACTTCTTTTACTTGATCTTTTTCATGTTGAAGTGAGTTAACTTGACCGTTATATATAACAACGCCATCTCTAATTAATCTAGCTTTAGCATCTTTTTTAGCAGTACCACTTGTTACATGGCAACCAGCTATTAAACCAACTTTGGAGAATTTAAATATTTGACGTACTTCTAAAGTAGCAACAACTTGTTCTTCGAATTCAGGATCAAGCATTCCCTTCATGGCACTTTCCATATCTTCAACTACTTTATAAATTATGTCATATGTTTTGATAGTTATATTGTACTGTTTAGCTGTATCCATGGTAGCATTATTGCCACGAACATTGAAACCGATTATTAAAGCATTAGAAGCACTAGCTAAAACGACATCACTTTCCGTAATAGCTCCAACGCCTGCTCTTACAATATTTATTTTAACGCCTTCGACTTCAATTTTTTCTAAAGCATTTTTAACAGCTTCAAGACTACCATTAACATCAGCTTTTAAAACAACGTTTACTTCTTTAATACCTTCTTGAATACGACCAAATAAATCTTCTAAAGACATTCCAGAAAAGTTCGTATCTTTTTCTTTGAAACGAAGTTGTCTAGAAGTAGCAATTTCTTTAGCTTTCTTTTCTGATTCAAAAGCCATAAATTTATCACCAGCACTTGGTACTTCGGAAATACCTGTAACTTCAACTGGCATAGAAGGACCAGCTTCAACAATATTTCTTCCCTTATCATCCTTTAAAGTACGTACTTTACCAGCATAATTACCAATAACTATTGGATCTCCTAAACGAAGAGTTCCATTTTGAATTAGAAGGGTTACAACTGAACCAACTTTACTATCTTTTTTGGATTCAATTACAGCTCCTGTTGCATAACGAGAAGGATTAGCTTTATATTCTTGCATTTCTGCAACTAATAAAATATTTTCAAGTAACTCATTTACACCTTCTCCTGTTTTAGCTGAAATCTTATTAACGATAATATCGCCACCCCATTCTTCTGGAGTAAGACCATTTTCAACTAAACCACTCATTATCTTATCGATATTAGCGTCTGGTTTATCAATCTTATTGATTGCTACTATGATTGGTACTTTAGCAGCTTTAGCATGGTCAATTGCTTCTTTTGTTTGAGGCATAACTCCATCATCAGCAGCAACAATGATAATAACAATATCAGTAATTGAAGCACCACGTGCACGCATTTCTGTAAAAGCAGCATGTCCAGGAGTGTCAATGAAAGTTATAACTTTATCATTATATTTAACAGAGTAAGCACCAATAGCTTGCGTAATTCCTCCAGCTTCACCACTAGCGACATTAGTTTTTCTAATTGTATCAAGTAAAGTTGTCTTACCATGATCGACATGTCCCATTATTGTAACAACAGGAGGTCTAGCGATTAAATCTTCTTCTTTTTCTTCTATTTCAAAGTTTTCAAAATTAGAAATATCAGCAGTTTCTTCTTTTTTCAAAGTTTTATCATAATCAGCTGTAATAAGTTCTGCTGTATCATAATCAATTGCTTGATTGATATTAGCCATAACACCTAAAGTCATTAACTTCTTAACTAATTCAACAGGACTAACTTCCAATAAACTAGCCAAATCAGAAACACTCATTCCCTCATGATAAAGAATAATATTTTCATCAACTGGACTTTCGTTACTTTGTAATTTTTCACGATGCTTATAAATTTTTTTTCTTTCCTTTAAAAAGTCTTTCTTTGGATTTTCTGTTTTCTTAGTATTTTTGGATTTAACTTTAGTAAAAGATGTTTCATTATCTAAATCAATTTTTGTATTAAGAGCTAATTCTTCAGCCTTATCTGTTACTTCTTCATCAAGTCTTTTTTCTTCTAAATCCTCTATTGTTCCTGTAATATAGTCTTCTTGATCTTGCAACTCATTATCTAATAAAATAATACTTTCTTCATCTAATGTTGTTTTTTCATCTTGATAATTAATACCAATTTTTTCGCATAAAGAAATAATTTCTTCGACTGTCTTTCCTACGTCATTTGCATAATCTTCGATATTCATCATAAAGACTCACCTCAACTTTCTATTATTTTTCTTATTTCATCATAAATACTCTCATCTATAGGGCATTCTAATTTTTTTTCTAATATTTTTGTTTTTTGAGCTTTTTCTAAAACATCAATATCTTTCTTAATATATGCTCCTCGCCCATTTAATTTTCCTGTTTCATCAACTTTTACTTCGCCTTCTTTATTTCTAACTATTCGTAAAAGTTCTACTTTAGGAAGATTTTCTTTGGTAACAACACACGTTCTTAAAGGAATTTTTCTTGTTTTCATTATCTAAAATTAATTCCTGCTTCTTGAGCTTGTTCTGTTGTTTTTATATCAATTTTAAAGTGTGTTAATTTAGAGGCTAGACGAGCATTTTGTCCTTTTTTGCCGATTGCTAAAGAGAAATTATCGCCATCAGCAATTACCATAGCTTCTTGTTTTTTAGGATCAGTTATTGCAACTGTTAAATCTTTAGCTGGTGATAAGGCGTTTTCGATAAAAATAGCTGGATCTTTATCATAACGAATAACATCTAATTTTTCACCGTGTAACTCTTCAATAATACGTGCTATTCTAGAACCTTTTTCACCAATACATGCTCCAATAGGATCAACATTTGGATTTTCAGAGTAAACAGCTACTTTGCTTCTATTGCCAGGGTCTCTAGCAACACTGTAAAGCATTACAGTACCATCTGATAATTCTGGTATTTCAAGTTCAAATAATCTTTTAACAAAGCCATAATGACTTCTGCTTAATAAAACTAATAGATTCTTGCCACTGTTATCAACTTTGGAAACATAAACTTTAATTTGAGAACCCATTTCAATTTTTTCACCAGGAATTATATCTTTTTTAGGTAAAATACCATTTGTTCTACCTAAGTCAATAAAGTAATTATCAGTATCTTCTAAGGCAACAGTACCAATTAATAATTCATCTTGCTTATCACCAAATTCATCCATAATTGAATTTCTTTCAGCTTCTCTAATCTTTTGAATTACTACTTGCTTAGCTGTTGAAGTTGCTACTCTACCAAAGTCTTTTGGTGTGACTTCAGTATCTATAGTATCGCCAACTTCCAATGTCTTATCAATCTTTTTAGCATCACTTAACTTAATTTCAACTTCTGGATTAAAATAAGAAATTGTCTCTTTTACTTTTGGCTTTTCTTCACCATCTTCTTCCTCGATAACTTCTTCTTCAACTTTTGTATCTTTTTCATCATCTAAAGCATAGCTTTCAAAAACATAATCATCATATTCTTCTTTTGTCATCTTATCATCAGGAACAACAGTTAAATATGAATATACTTTAATTTCTCCAGTATCCCTATCAAATAAAACTTTAACATTTGTCTTTGATTTAAAATTCTTTTTATAAGCAGATGTTAAAGCTAATTCCATAGCACTATACACTACTTCTGGATCTATATTTTTTTCTTTAACTATATTATCAAGTGCTTTTTTAAATTCTTTACCATTCATTTTAATTTTCTCCTTTTTCCTTTGAAAATATATCTAACTCATCAATATCATCAGATAAATATTTACTTTCATCAATCTTTTCATTAATAATTTTTGATGCCTCAGTAATTTTATTTAAATCAATTACTTCACTACTATCTAAAACGATGTTAAATATTTTTTTCCCCTCTTCTTCACTTGTGTAAACTTGATCAATTACTACATTCAAGTCTTTAATACTATCGCCTATAATTTTTTCTACTTCTTCTTTCATAGTCCTCCTATTAAATAATAAGAAGTGGGGCTCTCCCACTTCCTGTCTGTAAAGATTATATCATATATTTTTTTAATTACCAAGTATTTTTTATAGTAATTTGTGTACTTTTTATAATAATTTAGGCATTTTTTGCTAATTTGTATACCTTTTAGACTATTTTTGTAATTATATATTTGAATTATTTATAAGACTTCTTTTCAGTTAATTGTTCTTTAGTAATAAATTTAGGTACATATAGATAATCACTTAAAACTGCATAAACGCCATTATCATTAACGATAGCTTCTTCATTTAAAGTAACTAAATCATCGATATTTGTATTATACATTGAAGCAAATTCAGCTAAAGAAATATTTTTATCAAATAAAACTGAATAAGTGTAGTATTTTAAGTCATTAAGTGCTATCTTATAGCGTAAAATTAATTTTTCACCAACTTTTAAGTCATCACTATATTTATTATTTAGTGTTTTTAGCATATGAACAGAAGTATTGCAGTCATTAGCTAATCCTTCTAAAGTATCACCACTTTGAACAGTATAAAGACGAGTTAATAAAACTTCATCGCTAGTGTTTTTATCTACTTCAGTAACTGTTTGATACTTAGCAACCTCAACTTGTTCAGTACTTTTTTTAGTAGTAGTTCCACCTATTACAAGTGCACAAGCTACTGATGCATAAATTATATTTCTGTTACGAAGAACATATTTAATAGGTGTATCTTCTTTAATTTTTTCTAATTTAGAAAATTGATAAACTGCTTCAGCACATATATGTAGTAGTCCTCTTTTTAAATAAATGTTAAAATCGTTACCTGTAATTCCTTCTTCGTCTAGTATCTTATTAAAAGAATTGTGTCTTTTAGGAAAAGATTTTTCTTTTTCTTCTTTTCTTACTTCTTGATAAGCTTTTCTGATTTTATTTAAAGAAGAAATATTTTGAGCTTGTTTAGATTCTTTATTAGCTTTGGTCTTGCTTTTTTCCATACGCATATGTTCATAGTATTTTTTATCATATTCTAATCTCTTTATATCATCTTTTAAAACATCATAGGCTTCATAAACTAATCTTAACATTTTAGCACTTTTTTCTTGTTCTTCTTTAGTTTTATTTAAACATGAATCCGGATGATAAAGCTTGGCTAAAGAACGAAAGCTTTTTTTAATAGTTTCATCTGATGCATCTACTTCAACCCCTAAAATTTTATAATAATCAATAAAATTCATAAACATCCCCCTTTT
>CANQIM010000011.1 GCA_947624075.1 uncultured Bacilli bacterium
ATATTAAATTAAAAAGGTTGCTAAAAGAAAAAAAGCATTATATTATAGAAGAAAACATTAATAAAATATTAACTAACTTAGATATATAGTTCATCTATGGAGGTTCAAATGGGTGATAAGAAGAAAATAATTATAATTATAATTTCAATTATTATACTTATCTTTTTAGCTACTCTAAGTAATTTAAATAAAAAAGAATTAGAGACAAATAAAAAAAGTAATGATTGGATTAGTGAAAATGTGCAATTAATAAAAGATAAATCACTAGGAAAAAACATTTATAAGGTTTATAAAAATAGGGATATATCTATTTATAATTTAAAGTATCAAGATGTTATTTCTAAAAAAATAGAGAATTTAAGGAAAGATATGACTGATAATTTTTTAGTTATATATAATCCTTATGGGACTAATTCTTTAAGTATAAATGTTTTATTTAAAGATACTAGTAGATATCAAGATATAAAATATGAAATATCAACACCAAACAGTGAAAAGTTTACAGGCAGTTTATGTTTTTCTAATGATACATCTATTTACCAATTAATAGGTCTTTATCCTGGCGAAAATAATGCTGTAAAATTAATCATTTCAGAAGATAACAAATCTATTTCCTATGATTTTTCTATTGATTTGAGCGATATTGAAATAAGTGCTGAAAAAAAACTTCAAGTAGAATCGGGAGATAGCAAAGAAGAAATGAGTGAAGGACTTTTCACAATGTTAGGTAACGAATCGGACTATCAAAATTATATTGCCTTTTATGACAATAATGGTTATGTACGGGGAGAACTTCCTCTTAAAGAAGGTATAGCAAATAATTTTCTTTTAGCAAACTCTTCTATGTTTTATAATGTATCTAAAACAGAAATTATAAGAGTAAATAATCTAGGTAAAATAACTAATATTTATAAAACTGGTAAATATCAAATTGATAGTGATTTTACACTTTATGATAATGAACTTCTTCTTTTAGTAACGGATACAACTAAAAATACAGTAAAAGATAAATTAGTAGCAATAAACCTAGAAACTAATGAGGTTGTAGAACTTCTAGATTTATCTAAGCTTTTTAAAGACTATCTTTCTTTATGCAATAGTAAAGAAGATGAAAAGTTAAATTATTTAGATATAAATTACTTTACTATTAGTGATAATAATCTTTTCTTAAGTAGTAAAGAGACTTCTTCTATTATTAAAATAGCCAATTTCACTGACTCCGCTAAAATAGATTATATAATAAGTAGTTCTATATTTTGGGAAGATACGCCTTATAGTGACCTTGTTTACCAAAAACTAGGAGATTTTAAAATTCATGCTGGACAAAGCAATATTACTATTGAGAAAAGTGATGATGCTACTTACTATATTCGACTTTTTAATAATAATTATGGTAATTCTTCAACTAGAAATATTAACTATCTTGATATAGATATTAAAAATAATAATGCATATCAAGGTGATAAGTCATTTTACTATGTCTATAAAATAGATGAAGCTAATAAAACCTTTGAATTGGTAAATAGCTTTGCTTTTGACTATTCTGGTTTAGCAGGAAACTTTGAAAAAATTAATAAAAATATTTTGATTAATTCATCTACTAAAGGAGTATTTTTTGAATTTGATGCAGATTATCAATTAATTAAAAAATATCAAGCTAAAATGAATAAGAATTATATTTACAAAATTAAAAAATATACTTTTAAAGATTTTTTGTTTAAGTAAATATTGTTGATAATTATTTTGTTTCTAGACATTTGATTTGCTAAATGTTATACTTAAAGAAAATAGGAGTTGATAAATGTGAATAATAAAGAAGATTCAAAAGAAAATTTGAACAATCAAGAACCAGTAATTATCAGTGCTAAGCCAAATGATTCTTATGAACAAGAACCTACTAATAACACTAAACCAGTTAATAATATTAATTCATCAGAATCCAAGCAGAAGGATTCAAAAAAATTAGATAAAAAGAAATTAACTATAATTGGGATTGTTATCATTGTTATTATTGTGTTAATATTTTTGGGCTTGATGTTTTTTTTATCAAAGCCAAATAATTCTTCTAAGGAAGATACTTCATTAGAATCAGCTTTTTTCATATATGACAATAAAGAGGCTATTTTATTTAATACTGATGGTAAACAACTAGTAAAAGATAAATTTATTTATCAAGAAAATTTTGTTAATGGTTCTACTTTAGTTAAACTTGATCAAAATAAAGCAGGAATAATTTCTGAAAATGGTAAAATGCTCGTAGACTACGGTGTTTATGACTCTATTTATCATCATGGCCCTCTATATATAGCGTATAAAGAAAAAGAGAAAACTTATAATTTGTTAGATTCAAAAGGTAAAGTTATTTTAACAGGAAAACAATTACAGGGTTATAATGCAATTGATGCTAGCCAATTTATGCTTTTAAAAGACGATAGTAAATTTACTATTTATGATTCCAAAGGTAAAGCTATTACAACTTTTCCTTTTGTAAAAGATATTGAAGAGCCAACTTTAATTGAAAGAGATGATTATCTTACAGTAAATTACAATAATAAGACCTATATCGTTAAAGCTAATTCAAATTTAGTAGAAACGTTAGATGGAAATTTTTATATAGATCAAGTTGGTAAAAATGTTGTTATATTAATTTCTATTTTACAAGATTCACCATCTTTTAAAGTCATTATTAATGATAAATTAGCTTATTCCAAAGAAGTGACTGATTTAGAATTAAAAGGAAATAATGTATTATCAGAAGGACATTTATTAGATGATAAAGGAAATATTATCTCTAACGATATAGTTAGTTATATAGATAATAAAAATTATGCTGTTTCTGCTGGAGAAGATACAATAGAATTAAGAGTTAATAATAAGACAAAGGCAACTGTTAAATGTTTTAGTTATTTGAATGATCGTTATAGTTCAACAGGTATTTATCTATTTGATTATTGTGATGAGAAAGAAGGCTATTTTTATTACAAAGCTGACGGTACTTTGCTGAATAAAGAACCTTTTAGAACAGCAACTCAGCTTGATTCTGAGGGTGTTGCTATTGTATCAAATATGCAGGATGAATATTTCTTAATTAATAAAAATATTAAAAAAGTATCAAAAAATTATAAAGAAATTATCACAATGAGTCCTGGTATATATAAAGCAAAGTCTCAAGATGATTCAGAAATAGTTCTAAATAAAGAAGGAAAAGAATTGTTTTCTGGAACAAATATAGAAATAATTGAAGACAAATATGCAACTTATCTTGATAAAGAATCAGTAAAAAGATATGTTTATGATTTAGAAAATGAAAGAGTTGTTGTAACTTTGCCTAAGGCAGACTATATTCTTAGCTTTTATGATTACTATTTTAAGACTTTTGAAAATTCTAAAGAACAATATTATTTATATAAAACAGGAAAAATATTTTATGAGACAAAAGAGGTTAAAGAGTAGGTTTATAATTAATTTATAAATCTCTTTTTCTTTTATAAAAAATATTGTATAATCAGATTAGAAATGGTGGTTTTATGAAATTAATTGTTAAAAAAGAAGCTTCCTTATTAGATTATCTTTATGAAAATTTAGACATGCCTAAAAAAAGAATAAAACAATATTTAACTCATGGGTCTATCTTTATAAACAATAACAAAATACTTAAATATGACTACAAATTGTACCCGGGAATGACTATTATAATAGACACTAATGTTAAAAATAAAAAAACTCTTCCTTTTGATGTTATTTATGAGGATGATCATATTATTGTTGTTAATAAACCTAGTGGATTACTTACGATTGCGACTAACAAAGAAAAGGAAAAAACACTTTATCATATTGTAAGAGAATACTTAAAAGCAACTAATCCTTATCAAAAGATATTTATTATTCATCGTCTTGATAAGGATACAAGTGGTTTAATTATGTTTGCCAAAGATGAAAAGACGAAAAATTTGTTTCAAAAAAATTGGAATGAATATGTTACTCTTCGTGAATATGTTGCTGTTGTACATGGTGTTTTAAAAGATAAAGTTGGTAAAATTGAACAGAATCTTTTAGAAACAAAAACTAATTTAACGTATGTTTCTAAGAATAAAGAAGGTAAAAAAGCTATTACTAATTATAAAGTGTTAAAAGAAAATAAAGATTATTCTTTATTGGACATAAGCCTTGAAACTGGTAGAAAAAATCAAATTAGAGTAGCTTTTAGTAGTATAAAGCACTACTTAGTTGGCGATAAAAAGTATGGTCTTAAAGATAATAAAGAACGCTTATACTTACATGCTAATAGATTAAAAATATATCATCCTTATTTAAAAAAAGAAATACTCTTTGAAACGGCTATTCCTAATGAATTTAAAGTTATAATGAAGGGAAGATGATTATGAAAAAATTATTAATAACTATTTTGGTTGTTGTCTTATTAGGTTTACTTGGTTTTGCTATTTATAAAAAGGTATATTTAACTAAAGATAGCAAAAGTTCTATTAAGAAAGAGGATAAAGTAGATAAAGAAACTCTAAATAAATATAAAGGACTTTTATTTGAAGATTATTATGAAGAAGCTTTATCAACAGTCAAAAAAATGTCTTTAGAAGAAAAAGTAGGCCAAATATTTTTTGTAAGATATGATGTAAATTCTGTTGAAGAAGAAAAGAATTATTACCCAGGTGGTTATATTTTATTTGCTAAAGATTTAGAAAATCACACTAAAGAAAGTATGAAGAAAGAAATAGCTGATGATCAAAAAATGAGTAAATATCCTTTATTAATAGCTGTTGATGAAGAAGGGGGAACAGTTACAAGGGTAAGTCGTTTTAAAGAATTTAGAAGTGAAAAGTTTAAATCTCCTCAAGATATTTATAATGAAGGAGGTTATGATTTACTAAAAGAAGTAGAAAAGGAAAAGGCTGAACTATTATTAAGCCTAGGTATTAATACTAATTTAGCTCCTGTTGCTGATGTTTCTACTGATGAAAATGATTTTATTTATGCTAGAAGTTTTGGAAAAGATGCTAATGAAACAGCCGAATATATAAAAAATATGGTTAGTTATAGTAAAGAAAATGGCATAAATGCTTGTTTAAAACATTTTCCAGGTTATGGTAATAATGTTGATACCCATACAGGTATTGCAATTGATAATCGTAGTTATGAAAACTTTAAAGAAAATGACTTTTTACCATTTTCTGCTGGTATAGAAGAAGGCGTTCCAAGTATTCTAGTAAGTCATAATATTGTTACATCTATTGATGGAGAATACCCAGCATCTTTAAGCAGTAAGGTGATATCAGAATTACGTAATACCTTAGGATTTAGTGGTGTAATTATGACTGATGATTTAGCGATGGATGCTGTTAAATCATATGTGGAAGATGGTAATTCAGCAACCCTTGCCTTAAAAGCTGGAAATGATATGATAATAACAAGTGATTTTATAACTATGTATAATGAAGTGTTAAATGCTGTAAAAAATGGTACAATAGATGAAGAGATATTAAATGAAGCAGTAATTAGAATAACAGCTTGGAAATATCAAGCAAATTTATATTAGAAGGAAAGTGATATTTATGACAGACAAAATTTTATTTACAAATTACAAAGATTATTTAGATAAAGAAGTTACTTTAGAAGGATGGATAAAAAATCACCGTAAACAAAAAGAGTTTGGTTTTATTTCTTTTTCCGATGGAACTTATTTTACGCCTATTCAAATAGTTTATGATAATAGTCTAGATGACTTTGAAGATATTCAAAAGTTTCATATAGGAAGTTCTATTCAAGTAACAGGTAAAGTAGTAAAGTCTCCTAAAGAAAATCAGCCTTTTGAGATTCAAGCAAGTAGTATCTGCTTATTAGGTGATTGCCCAGAAGACTATCCTATTCAGCCTAAAAAACATAGTCGTGAATTTTTAAGAGAACAAGCTTATTTAAGACCTAGAACTAATCTTTTCCAGGCTGTATTTCAAATACGTAGTAAAGCAGCTTTTGCTATTCATGAATATTTTCAAAAGAAAGATTTCGTCTATTTCCATGCTCCTTTAATAACAGCAAGCGATTGCGAAGGAGCAGGGGAGATGTTTCATGTAACAACCCTTGATTTAGAAAATATTCCTAAGAATAAGGATGGTAGTGTTGACTATTCAAAAGATTTCTTTGGTAAGATGACATCATTAACAGTATCAGGACAATTACAAGCAGAAACGTTTGCTTTAGCTTATAAAAATGTTTATACTTTTGGACCTACTTTTAGAGCAGAAAATTCTAATACTAAGACTCATGCTTCAGAGTTTTGGATGATTGAACCTGAAATGGCTTTCTGTGATTTAGACAAAGATATGGATATTATGGAAGATATGCTTAAATATGTAGTTAAGTATGTTTTAGATAATTGTAAGGCGGAACTTGAATTTTTAGACAATTTTGTTGAAAAGGGTCTTATTGAAAAATTAGAAAATTTAGTTAAGAAAAAAGCTATTCGTATAACACATTATGAAGCCATTAAAGAGTTAAAAGAATCAGGTAAGAATTTTGAATTTTCTCCAGAATATGATGAAGACTTGGCTCGTGAACATGAAAAATATTTAACAGAAGAAAAATACAATGCTCCTGTTTTTGTTTATAATTGGCCTAAAGATATAAAAGCCTTTTACATGCGACTAAATGATGATAATAAGACAGTTGGAGCAGTTGATTTATTAGTACCAGGTTCTGGTGAGTTAATGGGTGGTTCACAAAGAGAAGAAAGATATGATATACTTTTGAAACGTATGCAAGAAATGAATACAGGAGTAGAAGAATTAGATTGGTACTTAAAATTAAGACTTTATGGTGGATGTGTTCACTCAGGCTTTGGTATGGGCTTTGAAAGACTAATTATGTATTTAACAGGTGTTGAAAATATCAGAGATGTTATTCCTTACCCTAGAACTCCAGGTAATTGTGACTTTTAAATAGACTTTTCTTATTTACTTTAAGAAAAAGTTAAAAATCATAGATATAAGTAGTAAAATGTTATACACATTTATGTTTCTTATAATGTTCAATGTTTTCTTACGTCTTTACTAATAAGCAATATACGTGCTATAATAATTAACTAGTTAGGAGTTATTATGGAAGTACTTGATAAAATTAGTGAAATTGGAAGTTATAGGCCTACAAACGAAGATGCGTGTCTTTATTTGACACACCCTAAGAACAAAAATTATAAATTACTTGCTGTTGCGGACGGAATGGGTGGTAAAGAACATGGTGAAATTGCTTCTAATTATACGATTCAAAAATTAAAAAGCTGGTTCTTGAAAAAAGACTTTTCTAACCTTAATGATAACAAAAAGATAATTTCATCTATAACTAGACTTATTAAAAGGATTAATAAAGAACTAATTTTAGAGTATGGAGAAAATATTTTAGGAACAACCTTAACTCTAGCTATTATAAATAAAAAAAATACCCTTATTTTTAACATAGGCGACTCAAGAGCTTACATTTATAAGAATGATAAACTATATCAAATAACAGAAGATGATTCTGACGTTTGGATGTATTATAAATATGGAAATGTTAATAAAGAAGATTTACGCTATTTTGCTATGAGTAATTTAATAAATGCTTGCATTGGCTTATCTGATGCCTTGTGTAAGATTTCTACGATAACTATTCCTAATGATTACAGTGAAATTTTACTTCTAACAGATGGTGTTACAGATTTGCTAACTGACAAAAAACTTACTAAAATTATTAGAACTTCCAAAAAAGAAGACACTTTAAAAAATATTATCAATCAAGCGGTTTTTATAGATCAAAAATTGTCTGTACCTAAGAGACTTAAAAGAAAATATTTAGCTAATTTTGTAATTCCTTTTACGGGAAGGGACAATGCTAGTGGAGTAATTTATATTAAAAGTTAAATTTTTAGTATAAATTATTTTTTTTATCTCATTATAATAGTGGGAGGCATAAAAATGAAAAAAATATTTTTAGTATTATTATTAAGTTTATTTATATTTACTGGTTGTGGTACTAATATGAATACACCAACAGCTAAAGTTGAGGAATTTCTTGGTAAATATCAAAAAATGGATGATGATGTAATTGATCAATTAGGTGATATATTAGATGAAGATAGTAGCATGAATGATTCACAAAAAAAAGAATATCAAGCTCTTTTGGAAAAGCAATATCAAAATTTATCTTATAAAATTAAAGATGAAAAGATAAAGGATGATACGGCAACAGTAGATGTTGAAATAGAAGTCTACGATTATGCTACATCAATTAGAAAATCAAGAGAATATTTTCAAGACCATCGTGATGAATTTACAAAAACTAAAGAAACTATTAATGAAGAAAATCCTTTAGATAACGACGGAAATAATACAACTGATAAAGAAGAAAATAATACTGATAGTGATGAAACCAATGACTCAAGTGATAATGGTTTACTTGATACTTTAAGTGAATTTATCGATTATAAAATAAAACAGTTAAAGAATGTCACTGAAAAAGTCAAATATGAAATAACTTTTAATCTTACTAAAGAAGATGGAAAATGGCAAATTGATGATATAAGCGATATGGACATTGAAAAAATTCATGGTCTATATGAAGAATAGTTGATTAGTATTAAAGATGTTAAATCAATATAAAGTGCCTAATTAAGTGCATTGTTAAAAAATATGGAAAAGGAACTTTTATTTTCCATATTTTTTTGATATAATTTATTAGAATAGAGGGTGATTGTATGCTAGGATCTATAAAAGAGATTATCGATAATAGCGTTATCATTAAACTGGCGATTGATATTAATGAACAACCCAACCTTATTAATATTCATGTCGTCTTTGAGGATGGCTCTCCTAGAAAGGTAGTAGGGGAAATTGCCAATGTCAATCAAACTGAAATGTTTGTTAATATTGTTGGTGAAATCGATAATAATAGTTTTATACCTGGATCTAGTTCTAAACCCTCATTTAAATCTTCTATTCGCTTAATTAATGCCGATGAACTTCAATTATTACTTGGACCACAAGAAGTAACTTTAGGTAAAACCAACTTTGGAACAAGTAATGTTTATCAAGGATACAAAATAAATGTTGATGTAAATGAATTTTTTAATACGCATTTTGCTATTCTAGGAAATAGTGGTGCTGGAAAAAGTTGTACAGTAGCTTCTATTTTACAGAAATTATATACTAGTAGTAAAACACCACCTGTTAATTCTAATTTATTTTTCTTTGATGCTTATGGTGAGTATACTAGTGCTTTTAGTAAATTACATGAAGTAAACCCTCTTTTAAATTATAAGTCATATACGACAAATACAGTTGATCCTGAGTGTGAAATTTTAAGAATACCACCATGGTTATTAGATGTTGATGATTTAGCATTACTTTTAGATGTTACAACGCCAACTCAAATACCAATGATTGAAAAAACGCTTAAGTTGGTACCTATATTAACTGGTAGTAGTGAAAATGTTATTAAAAGAAAAAATGATATTATAGCGCGTGCTTTACAAGATATTCTTTTATCAGGTAATGATTCTACTAAAATAAGAGACCAAGTAATAGGTGTTTTAACTAAATTTAATACACCAACACTAAATCTTGAAACGCAAATTGTTCAACCTGGTTATACGAGAACTTTTAAACAATGTTTATTTGTTGACAAAACAGGTAAAATGCAGGAAATGGAATTAGTAGTCGAATTTGTCCGTGGTTACATACTGGATGCTGTGGAAGAAATTGATCCTAGCGAGTTAAATCCTTTTTATACTTTAAATGATCTTGAACTAGCCATGGAATTTGCTCTAATTAGTGAAGGTGTTTTAAAAAGTGATAAGGTCTTTGATTATGCCAATATTATTAGTGTTCGTCTTCATACTTTGGCAACAGGGGACTATAAGTATTATTTTGAATATCCAACTTTTATCAATAGAGATCAATATATTGAGAGATTAATGACAAATGAGAAAAATGAAAAATGCCAAATAATAAACTTTAATATAAACTATATTGATGATCGTTTGGCTAAAGTTTTTACGAAAATTTTATCAAGAATGTTATTCTTAAAAGCTAGTACGATGAAGCCTCGTGGTAGTAAGGCTTTTAATATAATTATTGAGGAAGCTCACCGTTATGTTCAACATGATAGTGATATTGAAATATTAGGTTATAATATTTTTGAAAGAATTACAAAGGAAGGTCGTAAATACGGAGTGTTTTTAACTTTAATTACGCAAAGACCTAGTGAACTTTCTGATACTTGTATTTCTCAGTGTGCTAATTTTATCGTCTTAAGAACATTGCATCCTGTTGATTTGAAGTATATTAAGGAAATGGTTCCTAATGTATCATCGGAAATTGTTTTACAATTAAAAAATCTTAAGCCTGGTAATTGTATAGCTTTTGGGTCTGCTTTTAAAGTACCAATTCCAATGTATATAGATTTACCTAATCCACGACCTCTTAGTAATAACGTTGATCTTAGTCTTGTGTGGTATAATCAAAGCATTAACTCTGGTGTTAAAAACATTATGCCAAATGCTAGTTCTAATGTGTTAACTAGCACTTTGCCACAGCAACAAGTATCGGTAGCTCAACCACAATTTCAACCTCAGACACCAATGCAACTACCTCCTCAACAACTTCCAGGTAATCCACAAGAAAATACTCCTTCTGTAGAGCAGCCTTCTTCTAGTCAACCGATTTCTGTTCAAGTTATGACTAATTCTCCAGCTTAAAATTGATAAAAATAGGAAAAAAACTATAATTTTTCCAATTAAATAAAGAAAAATGAAATTTAATCTTTTTCTTTTTTTATTTTTATGCTAAAATGAATTATAGTAACGAAATATAATTTGGAGGTATTACTATGGCTTTAGATAAATTAAAGGGATTATTTGGTGGCGATGATGGGGAAGAAAGAGAAGTTTCTCCAGACGAAGAATATTATTCAACTTCAAGAGAAGATTTTCATACCGAAAATGGTGATGCTGGAAGTAAGATGATGCTTTTAGAACCACGTGCTTATTCTGAAAGTCAACAAATTGCTGATTATTTGAAAAATCGTAGTGCTGTTGTTGTTAATTTAAAAAGAGTAACACCAGATGTTGCTAAAAGAATAGTTGACTTTTTATATGGATGCATTTATGCTATTGGTGGCGATTTACAAAAATTAGGTGGGGGAATTTTTCTATGTACACCAAACAATGTAAACGTTGAAGGAAAAATTAGTGAGGAACCATCTCAAAATTCCAAATCAACTCGTAGTAAAAAGGAAAAAGAAGAGGATACTGAGGAAGATTTCTTTTAAAAAGCACTAGTTTTCTGAGGTGATTATATGGAAAAATTTAGTTATGAAGCTAATGGATATAATCGTGTCGAAGTTAATCAATTTGTAAGTGATGTTATTACCCAAACAGAAGGTATTATTAAAAGATGTCGTGAACAAAGATCGGACATTGAAAAGTTAAAGGCTGAGTTAGAACATTATAGAAATCTTGAAAAGACTTTAAATTTAGCGATTATTAAAGCAGAAGAAACAGCTGATAATATCAAAAAAGTAGCTAGAGAAGAATCAGAAATGATTGTAACCGATGCTAAAAATAACGCTTCTAGGATTGTTAACGAAGCTTTACTGAAAGCTGAAAAAATACAAGCTAGTGCCGATACTTTAGAGCAAAATATGAAGATTTTTAAGAGAAAACTAAAACTTATTATTGAACAGCAATTAGCTGTTGTTGAAGAAATTGAGGTTTTAGAGTTAGATCCAAAGTAGGATCTTTTTTCATATCTTCATTTTTTTTGCATAATATTAAATGAAGTTGTCAATTATATTATTAAAAAAAGTTGTCAATTAATTGAAATTATGGTATATTACTAACGAAAGCAAGTGCGAAAGACGGAATATTTTGGAATTTAAAGAGAGCTTGTGGTTGGTGTAAACAAGTAAGGAAGAAATATTTAGATCACTTTCAAGTTGCGATTTATGGATAAGATAAATACGATTAAACGCGTTATAGTTTAGAAAGATAAGTTATACTTATGAATTAAGGTGGTACCACGAACTATTCGTCCTTATAGGCGAGTAGTTTTTCTTTTGAGAGGAGAATTTATGTTAATAAATATAATTTTATTGATTTTGGGGTTCGTAATTTTAATAAAGGGTGCCGACATTTTTGTTGATGGAGCTAGTTCTGTAGCTGAAAACTTCAAAGTATCTAAAATGCTAATTGGTCTAACGATTGTGGCTTTTGGAACAAGTGCTCCTGAATTTGCTGTTAGTGTAAAATCATTATTATCTAATAGTGGTGACATTGTTCTAGGAAATGTCATAGGTAGTAATATCTTGAATATTTTACTTATTTTAGGAGTATCAGCCTTATTTCATTCACTTACTGTAAAAAATAATACTGTCAAGAAAGAACTTCCTATAGCTATGCTTATTACTGTGCTTTTTGCAGTGTTATTATCTGATGATATTTTTAATTTACATGTAGTCAATGAATTTACTAGAAGTGATGGTATAATTTTACTTTTATTTTTCACAGTATTTATTTATTATCTAATAAGTATGATGCGTAACAAAACAGCAACTTTGGAAAGTAAACCACCCATGTCTTTAAAAAAGGCTTTTGCTTTTACAATTTTAGGAATTGTTGCTATTATATTTGGTAGTAACATGGTTGTTAATCATTCTACTGAAGTAGCAAAACTTTTAGGAGTCAGTGAAAGAATTATTGCTTTAACTATCATTGCTCTTGGAACATCTCTTCCTGAACTAGTAACTTCCGTTACCGCAACAAGAAAAGGTGAATATGACATAGCTATTGGTAATGTTGTAGGAAGTAATATTTTTAATATAGGTATAGTTGTTGGTCTACCTATTACTATTTTTGGAGGTATTTCCCATATAACTTTTAGCTATATTGATATAGTTACGATGATTTTGTCGGCTATTTTATTATTTATGTTTTCTTTTAATGATTATAAAATATCTAAAAAAGAAGGCTTTATATTTTTATTACTTTTTATGTGTTACTATGCTTATGTAATATTTAGTTAGGAGGTTTAAGATGTTTATAAAAACGCTTCTGCTCATAATAGGATTTATTATTTTGATAAAGGGTGCTGACATATTTATTGATGGAGCTAGTTCGATTGCGACTAATTTTAAAGTATCAAAACTTTTAATAGGTCTTACTATTGTTAATCTTGGTACTGGTGCTCCAGAACTGGCGATAGGTTTTAAATCTGTTTTGTCAGGTAATGGTGATATAGTTCTTGGAAATGTTATTGGTAGTAATATCTTAAATATTCTTTTAATAATAGGGCTATCTTCTCTAGTTAGAAGTCTTACTGTTCGCAGCAGTACTGTAAAAAAAGAACTACCTATAGCTCTTTTAATAACTATACTTTTTTCGCTTCTTATATCTGATAATCTTTTTAATCCTAGTGCGATAAATAGTTTTACTAGGAGAGAAGGAATTATCCTTTTACTTTTCTTTTCAATTTTTATTTATTATTTATTTACAATGTATCATAATAAAATAGATGAAGATCGAGAAGAAAAGGGAATTCTTTCTAATAAATTGAGTATCATTTATATAATACTTGGAATAATTTGTATTGTTTTAGGTAGTAATTTAGTAGTTGATAATGCTGCCCTTTTAGCAAGAAAACTTGGTATAACAGAAAGAATAATTGCTTTAACTATTATTGCTCTTGGAACATCTTTACCTGAATTAGTAACATCACTAACGGCTACTAAAAAAGGTGAGTTTGATATAGCAATAGGTAACATTGTTGGAAGTAATATTTATAATATTGGCATTGTCTTAGGACTTCCCGTTGCTTTATTTGGAAGTATAACAAATATTACTTTTAATTATGTTGATGTTACAGTAATGATTTTATCAGCCATATTACTTTATATGTTTTCATTTAATGATTATAAAATTAGTAAAAAAGAAGGCATTGTCTTTTTAATATTATTTGTATGTTACTATGCATATATAATTTTTGCTTAAAAGAAAGTAGGTGTATTTATGAAATTTGAAAAATTAGAACAAGGAAAAATCAATGAAATAGAGGAAAAATTTACTAAAGAATGGGATAAAGTTGATATTTACACAAAAACTGTGGAAAATAGAAAAAATAATGAAAGTTTTGTTTTCTATGATGGTCCTGCTACTGCTAACGGAATGCCTGGTATTCATCATACTTTGGCTAAGCTTTTAAAAGATACAATTTGTAAATATAAGACAATGCAAGGCTATAAGGTTATTAGAAAAGTAGGTTGGGATACTCATGGTCTACCAGTAGAAGTTCAAGTTGAAAAGGAATTGAATTTTTCTAGTAAAAACGATATTGAAGAATATGGTATCAAGGAATTTAATCAAAAATGTCGCGAAAGTGTTTGGAAGAATGAAGAGTATTTTACTAAATTTACCAAGCAAATGGGACAATTTATTGATTTGGAGCATCCTTATATTACTTATAATAATGATTACATTGAAACAGAATGGTGGATTTTAAAGAAAATATTTGATGAGGGTTATATTTATAATGGCTTAAAGATAGTTCCTTGGTGTCCAAGATGTGGTACAGGTCTTGCTTCTCATGAAGTAGCTCAAGGCTATAAGGAAGTATCTGTTAACACTGTTTATGTTCCTTTTAAATTAAAAAATGAAGAAAATACTTACTTTTTAGTATGGACAACTACTCCTTGGACTTTAATTTCTAATGTTGCATTATGTGTAAATCCTGATGAAACTTATGTAAAGTGCTTGTCAAAAGGTTATAATTTCATTGTTGTAAAAGCTTTAGCTGATTCTATTTTAGGTACTGATTATGAAATAGTAGAAGAATATAAGGGAAAAGATTTAGAATTTGTTGAATATGAACAATTAATGCCTTTCTTAAAAACAGATAAAAAAGGTTTCTACGTAACTTGTGATAGTTATGTTACCACTGAAGATGGTACTGGTATTGTCCATATTGCTCCTGCTTTTGGTCAAGACGATTATGAAGTGGGTTTAAAATATGATTTACCTGTTTTAAATCCTGTTGGAGAAGATGGTTGCTACACAGAAGGCCCATGGAAAGACCGTTTAGTTGTTGATCCTAATTTGGAACTTGAAATTATTAAATATTTAGCTAGTGAAGATAAGTTATTTAAGAAGCAAAAGATAAATCATGATTACCCACATTGTTGGAGATGTAAAACACCATTAGTTTATTACTCAAAACCATCTTTATATATTAAAACAACGGCTAAAAAAGATGAAATTATAGCCGAAAATAAAAAAATAGCTTGGCATCCCGACTATGTTGGTGAAAAAAGATTTGAAAATTGGCTTCAAAATATGAATGATTGGGCTATTTCTCGTAATCGTTATTGGGGCTGTCCAATTCCGCTATGGAAATGTGAATGTGGCCATGAAATAATGATTGGCTCTAGAGAAGAATTAAAGAAGTTAGCTATAGAAGATGTAAGTGATGATTTAGATCTACATCGTCCTTATGTAGATGATATTCATATTGAATGTCCAAAATGTCATAAGAAGATGTCTCGAATTTCTGATGTCATTGATTGTTGGTTTGATTCAGGTTCTATGCCTTTTGCTCAATATCATTATCCATTTGAAAATAAAGAGCTTTTTGAAAGTCAATTTCCAGCTGATTTTATAGCTGAGGGAATTGATCAAACAAGAGGTTGGTTTTATTCACTTTTAGTAATTTCAACCTTTGTTACTGGTAAAACACCATATAAAAATGTTTTAGTAAATGATCTTTTACTTGATAAGTATGGTCAAAAAATGCATAAGTCTCGTGGTAATACCGTAAGTCCGTTTGAGATTATGGAAAAATATGGAGCAGATACTGTAAGATTTTATATGCTATATGCATCTCCTGTTTGGACACCTTTAAAGTTTGACGAAGATGGGGTCAAAGAAATTTATTCTAAATACATTTCCACATTTAAAAATGCTTATTCTTTCTTTGAAATGTATGCTAATGCTGACAATGTAGATCCAAGAACATATAACATTCCTGTTAAAGATAGACCTTTAATTGATCGTTGGTTAATTTCTAAATTAAATAAATTAATTAAAGAAGTTAATAATGCCTTTTTAGAATATGACTTAAATAAAGTCGCTAAGGCAATTGTTCCTTTTCTAAATGATGACTTATCTAACTGGTATATTAGAAGTAATAGAAGACGTTTCTGGGACAGCGAACTAACTGAGTCTAAAAAATGTGTTTACTTAACTACTTATGAAGTATTAGTTGAACTATGCAAATTATGTGCTCCTTTAACACCTTTCTTAACAGAAGAAATTTATCAAAAATTAACTAATCAAGAATCAGTTCATCTAGCTGATTATCCAGTTGAAAAAGAAGAATTAATAGATGAAGCAATTGAAGAGAAAATGGATTTAGTAAGAGATATTTGCTCTTTAGGTCGTTTTGCTCGTGAAGAAGCTAATATTAAAGTTCGTCAACCAATAAGTAGCTTAATCTTACCAAAAAGCGATGAAATTATAATTGGCAATTTATTGCCAGTTATTGAAGAGGAATTAAATGTTAAGGAAATAATCTTTAAAGAAGATATGAGTGATTATCTTGAATATGTTGTAAAACCAAATTTCAAAGTTTTAGGAAAGACTTTAGGTCCAAGAATTAAGTTACTTCAAGAAGTTTTAAATAATTTATCTTCTAAAGATGTTTCTAAAATTTCTGAAGGTGGTTTGACAATCAATCTTGGTGGCGATGATTACACTATTACTGAAGACATGGTACTTATAACTTTAAAACAAAAAGAAGGCTATGCTTCAACATCTAATAATAAAACTTGCGTTGTTTTAGATACTGAATTAACAGAAGATTTAATATTAGAAGGATTAGCTCGTGAGTTTGTTCGTAAAGTTCAATCACTTCGTAAAGAAGCTGACTTTGTAATAACTGATCATATTAA
>CANQIM010000012.1 GCA_947624075.1 uncultured Bacilli bacterium
TTATACTTTTAAAACTTAAAGTCCCACCACTATATGTATAATCAATTACTCTACTACCACCCATATTTATATATAATGCCTTAGGAGGACTACTTCCAAAATTTTGCAAATAATCATCTCCTTTTAATATTTCCGTCTTAAATCCATTTGTAGTAGAAAAACCATCATAAGTTATTTTATATACAGGTTCAAAGTCAAATTTCAAAAGATAACTATTTATACCTGCTATAGACTTAAATGTAATTGTAAATGTTTTTGCTTCACCTAACTTTAAAAAATTATCAGAATTACTTAATTTTGTTCCTAAAGTATAGCCACCTATCACAGCATTATTAGGTAAATTTTCTATTTTTAATATTCCCATAGGAACATCTAAATAATTAGTAACTTCTACTTTATAAGTAACATCTACTGGAGAAGTAGTTGTATAGCCTAACTTTATTTCATTCTTGGAAAAATCAGCATAATTAATCATGGCACCATTTAAATTAGTAGCACTTAAATTAGTAATCCTAACATCACCTACAGGTCGATAATTAAGTTCTCCAGTTATATTTAATTCTCTATTTAACACAGAATAACCTATACTAAAAAGACAAACTACTACAATTATCAATATTCCAAGTAATCTATTAATATATTTGCTCAAAATTAACACCTCACTATTATAAATATATCACATTTTTGTCGTCTTGAATAGCAAAATGTCAAAATAAATAGCAAACATGTAATAATTCCCTTAGGTGAAGTTTATGAATTCTGAAAAAATAAAGCTCTTAAGAGATGAATTGGAATTAACACAAAGTGACATAGCTAAACTTTTAAATTGCACAAGATCGGCTTATTCCCTATGGGAAATCAATAAAAATACCATTCCATTACATTATCTAAATGCTTTAGCAAACATTCTAAGTGTAAATATTGATTACTTAGTTGATTTATCTAACGAAAAAAAATTATCATTCAAAAAGAATGATATTGATAATAAAGAACTAGGCAAAAAAATTCGCCAAGCAAGAAAAGCATCTCACCTAACTCAAGAAAAACTTGCCTTAAAATTAAATACAACCCACTCTGTAATAAGTGCCTATGAAACAGGAAAAAGTCCCGTTTCTACTCTCTTTCTAATAGAAATTGCAAAAATAACTAATAAATCTCTCAATTGGTTTTTAGGAAAAATATAAACTATTAGCTAAATCAACAAATATTTCATAATTTAAAGCTTCAGCTCGCACATTTAAATCAAATCCATAACTATTAAGAACTTTTTCCACAATCCCTAAATCATACTTTTTCAAATTATTTTTAATAGTTTTTCTTTTGAATTGAAAACTATCTCTGACTACTTTTTCAAAAAAAGCAAAATCTTTTACTTTTAGTTTTTCTTTCTTTTCTGTAAAAGAAATAACTACACTATCTACATTAGGTTCTGGAACAAATTCTTTTCTTGAAACAGAAAACTCACGCTTTATATCATAAAAATAATTTAACAATACTGTAATTGAACCATATTCTTTTTTACCACAACTACTACAAAACCTATCTCCTACTTCCTTTTGGACCATCATAACTATCTTTTTAAAATCTATATCACTATCAATTAATTTTAAAACAATAGGAGTTGTTATATAATAAGGAACATTACTTACAAAATAAATATTCTCATAAGCATACTTTGAAACATCTTCTTTAATATCAGCTTCTAAAAAATCCTTAAATAAAACTTTCACATTCGAAAAATCTTTTAAACGACTATTTAATTCTTCTTCTAATTCTTGATCTATTTCATAAGCTAAAACTTGCTTACTTTTTTTGGCTAATTCAGAAGTCATTATTGCTCCACCAGGACCAACTTCAATTACCAAATCTGTATCATTAACATTCGCAACATTAACAATTTTCTCAACAACTCTTTTATCTTTTAAAAAATTCTGTCCTAATCTTTTTTTAAATTTTACATCATACTTTTCCATACACATCACCAACTAAATTCATCTCTTCAAACATACAAAAATTAAACATCTTTGTCAAGAACAGAAAACGTCTAATATCTTCTAATTTCTTCCACAAGCAAAATTAACTCTAAAGAAAAATTTATAAAACTTCTCACTTCCATCTTCCAAACTTTATAAAATTAATACTTTCTATTAAACGCATTTAAAACGAAACATAAAAATAAGAAAAAGCTCTAAAGCTTCTTCTTATACACTATACTTTTTCTTTGGTAAAACAATTAATATTCTAACTAATTCATATAAAAGAATTAAAACAACAGGAACTAAGATACTTATTAAAAATCCTTTAGGTTTAGTTATAAAATTCTGCACAAAACCAATTTTTGGTATTTTTAAAATTACTTTACCATAGATATCTTCTCTTTTAACAATACCATCATCTTCGCTATTATTATTATCACCCTTTGTATAATAAACATATTCTCCATTACTACTCTTTTCTTTTCCCACAATACGATGCGTAATAGTATAGCCATTTACATTTAATTCTTCATTCGCAAAAGTAATAATATCTCCAACTTGCAAATCATCATTATTAACTCTTTTAATAATAACAGCATCATTTACTTTAATTGTAGGAACCATACTAGGAGAAGCAATTACATAAGCACTTAACAAAGGACTTTTATAATTTCCATTTTTTACATTATACATTAAGTCTCCAAAATAAAATGTCAAAAAAGCAAAGATAAAAATAAATATCGTCATAATTGCTAGTAGAAATGACTTGGTCAAAAAATGAGCATAATAATACATTTTTTGTAATGCTGTATACTTTGTCTCTTCTAAGTTTATTCTAACAGACTGAACCAATGCACTCATTTTTTCACCTACCTAAATCTATTATAATACCTCCCTTTCTAATTGACTATTAAATACCTCTAAATTTTCATTTACTTTACATTATGTTTCTTACAATTTTACACTTTAAAAGACACTATCTTTACTTCTCAAAAAAACTCTTTCAAATTTGAAAGAGTCCATTTTTAATAATTAATCTATTTAGATTTTCCTATTACACTTACTTTAATAGTATAACTAGGTATTGTACCTGGATTAACAATAGCTGTATCAGAAAGCCACATTCTTAAACGATAATTTTCCGTCAAATCATTATTAGCACTATCTTTATAAATAACCATTGCTCCTCTAGGTGTTCCTAACTCACTTTTTGCTTTTAATGGCTCAAAAGCAGCTGGTTCAAAAACAGATTCAAAAGTACCACTATTTTGCTTCTCCAAATAAATTTTTATATCATTATCAGAAATAGTTGGCGTATTACCATACTTTTCAACATAAATTTCATAATCTATTTTATTTGCTTCATATATCTCCGTATTTACAGAAAAATCAAAATATGTATCAGCTCCATTTGATACCATAGCAACAGCATCAGTCGTTGGAACTGCATTTGTTATACTAAATACATTCAAATCATCTGTATAAGATAAAGTAACCTCCCCGCCTTTTTTATTTTTATTAACTACTTCCTCTTTTCGATTAAAAAAGACTACACAACATACAATTAAAATAATTAAAAATAATACACACAAACCAATAATCAAATAAGTAAAATTCTTATTACCCTTTTCTTCTTTCATTCTTTTTCCTCCTAATAAACTTTAACGCCTACTTCAAATTGAAAATCTTTTTGTTCTGTCTCGATTACACTAGAATCAGAAAGCCATACTCGTAACTTATATTTCTGTTCCTCCAAGGCACCGATTTCACCTCGATATAAAATCTTTTCAGAAGGACTTTTGCTATCTACTCTCAAAGATTTATAAGAAGGTATTAAATTACTTTCAAAACCAGCAACTGCTTTCTCGTTCATATCAGTTAAATACAACTTAACATAATTACTATTTATTTCCGAAGTTAATTCCTTTTTCTTTAAGATAACTTCAAATTTAGTCTTATAACCTCTTGTTTCCTTAACAGAAAACTCTAAATAACTAGTACTATTTTGATTTGCTTGATACTTCAATTTTTTACCCATCTCATCACCAATAGGTAATTTATTATTTATATGGGCAACATTGTCATATTCTCCAAATCTAACCGTAATATCACCTTTTTTAAACATATCGCTGAATAGAAAAACACCCGCCACTATAGCACTAATCATTACAATAAAAGCACAAATCAAAAAAATAATCATTTGCTTTTTATAAGTCTTACTCACAGCTAACCTCCTCCAAACCCCATATCTAGTTCTAGATTACCATAAATTCTACTGCAAGTCAAACACATCTTGGGCATTTCTCATTGTCTCTTCCTCAACTAAATTTATTGAAACACCACATACATCAGCCACTTTTTGAGCAATATATTTCAAATACTTTGAACTATTCTTTTTACTTCTAAAAGGAACAGGTGTCAAATAAGGACTATCTGTTTCTAATACAATATTTGAAAGACCTACCTTTGCAACTACTTCACTTAATTTACTATTTTTAAAAGTTACAACTCCACCTATTCCTAATTTATAACCCATTTTAATATAAATCAAAGCTGTTTCTAAACTACCACTAAAACAATGAATTACTCCTTTTACTTTATATTTTTTCAAAGTATCAATCGTATCTTTTACTGCATCCCTACTATGAATAACAACTGGCAATTTTAACTCTTCTGCTATTTTTAATTGCTTTTCAAATAAAGCTATCTGCTTATCTCGATTATCTTTTACATAATGATAATCAAGCCCAATCTCTCCAACTCCAACTACTTTTTCACTTTGTAACAAGCTTCTAAGTTCTTGCAAATCATCATCACTTATAACATCAACTTCTTCAGGATGATAACCTATCGTCAAAAAAACATCTTCATATTTTTTAGCATATTCAAAGACCTCTTTTATTCCCTTTTTATCGCAACCTGAAATAATTATCTTAGAAACACCACTTTCTCTATTTTCTCTAATTACCTCATCTATATCATCATAATATTCACTACTTAAATGACAATGCGTATCTATTAACATCAAAACACTTCCTTCATTAAGAAAAAAAGTAAATTAAATTTACTCTTCTTTTAAAAATTTATCTTTATCAATTCTTTGAAATAATATTTCAGCTTGTCCTAAATTATATTCATTATCTTCTAGATAATTAAAATCTTTCTTTTCACAATTTAATTGTTGCAAAATCTTAGTACTTGTACTTGGCATAAAAGGCTCCAAGAAAACAGCACAAACTCGAATAGCTTCTAACAAGTTATATAAAATTGTCTCAAGTCTTCCTAACTTATCTTCTTCTTTAGCTAAAACCCAAGGAGTTGTCTCATCAATATATTTGTTACTTGCTCTTAAGACATTAAATATTTCAGTAATTGCATCACTTACTTGCAAATTATCCATTTTAGTAAATGTTGCCTCTTGCAAATCATTTATATTTTTTATAAATTCAACATCTATATCTTCAACTACTTTTGTATTTTTAATCTTACCCTCAAAATACTTATGTCCCATTGAAATAGTTCTTTGTACTAAATTACCAAGGACGTTAGCAAGTTCACCATTTATCTTATCAATAACTAATTCATAATTAATATTACCATCTGAAGCAAAAGGTATTTCATGCAACAAATAAAATCTAACTGCATCTACTCCAAATTTATCTACTAAATCATCAGCATAAATAATATTTCCTTTTGACTTACTCATCTTATCAGAATTCATCAATAGCCAAGGATGTCCAAATACTTGTTTAGGTAACTCTAAATTCATACTCATTAAAAAGCAAGGCCAATATATTGTATGAAATCTAATGATATCTTTCCCAATCAAATGCAAATCAGCTGGCCATTTATACTTAAATTCCTCTGTCGACTCATCAAAATCAAATCCTATATTAGTAATATAATTAGTCAAAGCATCAAGCCAAACATAAACAACATGCTTATCATCAAAATCAACAGGAATTCCCCATTTAAAAGAAGTTCTAGAAACACATAAATCTTGTAACCCTGGTTTAATAAAATTATTAATCATTTCATTTTTACGAGCTACTGGTTGAATAAACTCTGGATGAGCTTCTATATAATCTTCTAGTTGCTTTTGATATTTTGATAATCTAAAGAAATAAGCTTCTTCTTCTTTTGGCTGAACTTCTCTTCCACAATCAGGACACTTTCCATCAACTAACTGACTTTCCGTCCAAAAAGATTCGCATGGAGTACAATAAAGTCCCTTATACTCACTCTTATAAATATCGCCTTTCTCATACATATACTTAAATATATGTTGTACTACTTTTTCATGTTGCTTATCTGTTGTTCTTACAAAACGATTATAGCTAGTATCCATAATGTCCCATATACGTTTTATTTCTTTCGCCACATCATCAACATATTCCTGTGGAGTAACATTAGCCTCTTTTGCTTTCAATTCAATTTTTTCACCATGCTCATCTGTACCAGTTTGAAAATAAACGTCATATCCTTGTAATCTTTTAAATCTAGCTATCGCATCTGCTAAAACAATCTCATAAGTATTTCCAATATGTGGCTTACCAGAAGTATAAGCTATAGCTGTTGAAATATAATATTTTTCTTTCATTGTAACCTCCTAAAAAAAGCTATTATAAACATAAGGACGAAAAAATCGCGGTACCACCTTACTTTATAATAGCTTTTGTATTATACACTTTCTAATAGTTAACGCCTATTAACGTTTATACCTACCTATCGATATAACTGTTCCAAAGCCATATTTTATGATTTAACTTTCCTCTTTTTCACCAACCAAGAGTTCTCTAAAAAAGTCCTCTAATCATAAAACTCTTTTTCCCAACATTTATGGACATAGTATAGCACAATAAAACTTAATCTTCAACAACTTTATTAAAAAAATTAACAATAAAATTTACAATTTTTTCATCTAATTCATTAACCTTTTCTTTATCAGATAAAACACAAACTAATCCTATTACATCACTATTAACAAGTATAGGACACATTACAAAAGATACTTTTTCCACCATTCCTTTAGCAATTTCTACATCTAAAAAATTACTTTCAATTACTCTTTTTCTCTCATTCATTATCTTTTCTACATAACTAGAAATAGCTTGTTTTAAATAATCATTTTTATATTTTTTACTTGTCGCAATAATACTTTCTCTATCAGTAATTATTATATCTTTAGCAAAATTAGTTCCAATTATATCAACTAGTATATTTGCCATTTTAATAAGCTTCGTAAAATTAGAATATTTCTTTAATATAATATTTTCATCTTCAATAAAAATTTCTAATTGTTCAAAAGGCTTTATTCCTAAATTAGTTCTAATTTCTTTAGGAACAACAACCCTCCCTAATTCATCTATTCGTCTAATGACACCTGTTGCTTTCATAAAATTTCTCCTTCTCATATATAGTTTGAGAAAAGAAAAAAGATTTATACTTATTTTTCTAAATCTTCTTTTAAAAGCCTTGAATTACTTAAAGTAAATAAATAATGATCAGCTTGTTCTTTAACTCCATTAATTAAAGTAGTATCTTTAACGATTGTCTTAAATTCGATATTTTCAAGTAATTGTTTTTGATAACTACCTTTCAAATATTTACTAATTTCAAGTTTCATCTTTTTCTTTAAATCTTCATCTGCTTCATCTAATATCAAGTCTATCTTCTTTAAAATTTCTGTATCAAGTGAAGATTTTATAGTTTCCTTTAATAAATTTTTATTTTGTTTATTTATCTCTACAAAATCCTTTTTCGTAATTTTAAATATTTCTACTTCATTAGTATATTGAAAATCCTCTACTTTTTTTAACAATACTTCTTCTCTAGTTTTTTTTATTTTGCTTAAACACACTATAATATCTTTTCTATATTGCTCCAAAATTTTATCTAAATTTTCGGTATTTAATACTTTTTTATTTTTTTTCGCAACAGCTAAAAACTTACTTTTTATTAAATCCATCGTCTCCAAAGGTGGTTTTTTTAGTAAAGACATTATATCTTCGTCCACTAAAGTACTAGTATTTTTCTTTATGTTTTCTTCTATTGCTCTTTTATAACTTTCAAAATGTTGCCTTTTAAAATTTTCTACTTCCATTGACTTACACTCCTAGTATCTTAAATTTACTAATTAAAAATATATTAGTCAAGCTTATTTCCAAATTTTTGATAAATTTTATCTAAAAAAGATACTAAATAGAAAACTGGATGTTTTTCTAATCTAATAATATCTAAAATTATAATTAAACTATCATTTCTACTTATAAATCTAAACATATTACTTACATAAAAGGCATCCATAAATACTTCTTCCATATCTAGTTTTTCAACTACTTCTGGAACAAATTGTAGTTCTATAGAATTTTTAGTTTGTCTAACTTGACTTATCTTTAATTTAGAAGCTAATTTTTCAAACCATTCTTCATACATATAAATAATAATATCTTCATTGACTTTTCCAAAACGATCTTCTAATTCTTCTTTTACTTTATTAAATGATTCTTGATCTTCTATTTCATTTATTTTTCTATGAATATCAATTTTCAATTCATCTTCTTTAACATAGCTATCTTCAATATGAGTAGCAACATTTAATAAAGGTTGTTTATCATCTTCGGTATCTTCCAAATCACCTTCTGTTTGAGAATTTTGTTCTCTTTTTACTTCATCATTTAACATCTTAAGATATAAATCAATTCCAACAGAGTCAATAAAACCTGCTTGTTCACTACCTAATATATCTCCTGCTCCTCTAATTGATAAATCTCTTGTTGCTATCGAAAAGCCACTTCCTAATTCCGTAAACTCTTTAATTACATTTAAACGTTTTATTGCTGTTTCTGTAAGCATTTTAAAAGGTTGATACATCAAGTACGCATAAGCAAATTTATCACTTCGACCAACACGCCCTCTTATTTGATACAACTGACTTAAACCAAATCTATCAGCGTCCATGATTATTAAAGTGTTAACATTAGGAATATCAATTCCTGTTTCAATAATTGTAGTACAAAGCAATATATCATACTGATGATTTATAAAATCATATATTCTACTTTCCAAATCGATTTTTGTCATTTGCCCATGTACCACTGTAATTCTAGCTTCAGGAACTAAATTTTTAACTTTAACTGCCTCTTCTTCTATTGACTGAACTCTGTTATATAAAACAAAGACTTGGCCATCTCTTGATAATTCCTTATAAATGGCATCTCTTAATATTTGCTTATTTTCTTCAATAACATAAGTTTGAACTGGATATCTATTCATAGGAGGCGTTTCAATCAAAGAAAGACTTCTTATACCAACCAAAGACATCTGCAATGTACGAGGAATAGGTGTCGCAGTCAAAGTTAAAACGTCTACATTAGACTTATATTGTTTAATTTTTTCTTTATGCATTACCCCAAATCGTTGTTCTTCATCAATTACTAAAAGCCCCAAATCTTTGACTTTTACATCGTCACTTAAAAGTCTATGCGTTCCAAATACTAAATCAATAGTTCCATCCTTTAAACCTTCTAACACCCTTGTTTTTTCTTTTGGCGTAGTAAAACGATTTAAAATTCCTATAGAAACTGGAAAATTTTTAAATCTCTCCTTAGCATTCTCATAATGTTGATTTGAAAGAATTGTTGTAGGACATAAAAACAAAACTTGTTTAGAATCCATTATTGCCTTAAAAGCAGCTACAAAAGCTACTTCCGTTTTACCAAAACCAACATCACCACATAGCAATCTATCCATTGGAACAGCTTTTTCCATATCTTCCTTGATTACTTTAATAGCTTTCTTTTGATCAACAGTTAATTCATAAGGAAAATCCTTTTCAAATTCCAAAGAAAGCTCCGAATCTTTAGAAAAAGCAAAACCAACTCTTTTTTCTCTTTCGGCATAAAGCTTAAGTAAATCATTCGCAATATCTTTAACTTTGCTCTTAACTCTAGCCTTAGTCTTCTTCCATTCCATGCCACCCAATTTATTTATTTTTGGCATTACTCCGTCTTTTCCTGAATACTTTGTCAATAAATCTATCTTCTCAACAGGAATATAAATCTTATCAGTACCTTGATATAAAACTTCTAAATAATCCTTACTAATTCCATTTAAGGTAAGTGTCTTAATACCATTATAAACACCTATACCATGAACATTATGAACCACATAATCTCCTACTTCTAATTTAGAAATATCTTTTATAGTAGAAGAATATTTATACCTTGTCGTGTACTTTTTCTTTTTTTCTTGAACATTAAACAATTCATTAGCTGTTAATAGAACTAAATCATTATAAATAAAACCTTGATTAAATTCTTTTTCTATTAAGTTAACTTTATTATGATAAATACTATTAATATCAGCTTCAACTACAGACATATTTAATTTTTTCAAAATACTCTTCAACTGATATTTCTTCAAACAAATTAAAACTGTTTTTCCGTCATCTATACTTTTGCGTATAAATTTATTTATATTTTCAACATTTTCTGCAAAATTATTAATCGTTTTAACACCAAAATCAATAAGATTAGTTGATTTCTTACTAGCCAAATTATTTATACCCATATAGTAAACAGGAAATTTAACATCGATGTTCTTCAAATCAAACATGTAATCTAATTTAAAATTTACATCTTTTTCCATTTTATAGGTACTAACTTCTTCCATTATATTAAGATAACTACTCTCTAATTGTTCATAATCTTTAAAAAAAGTAATTGCCTCATCTAAATACCCTAAAATATTTGTAACCTTTTCGTACTTTTGCAAAAATTTCTGTTTACCAAATTCTTCTTCACCCACATCTTCAATAGTCAAAAATTCAAAATAAGGCTTTATTTGTATTGAATTAATATTTTTTAAGGACTTCTGACTATCAGGATCAAAATATCTAATAGATTCAACTTCATCATCAAAAAATTCAATTCGAACAGGATTATCTTCATCTACTGGAAATAAATCAATAATAAATCCTCTAACTCCAATTTCACCTGTTTTATTAACTATTGTATCTCTTGTATAACCAGAAGCTAGAAGTTTTTTCACTAACTTTTCTGGAGCATAAGTATCCCCTACTTTTATATCTAAAATAAAATTTCTATAGGTTTCTTTTGCTGGTAAAAATCTTAAATATCCCATTAAATTAGTAATAACTATAACTTTTTTTCTCCTAATAATTTTATTAATAGTTTCTAACCTACTGACACACAAGTCTGGTGATATAGCTAAAGCTTCACTTGTTAAAAAATCATCCATAGGAAATAAACAAGCATTTTCATTATAAATAGATAATGAAGAATAAAGTTTATTGGCTTCAAACAAGCTATTTACAACTATTAAAATACTTTTGTCTTGTTCCAAAAATAATTTATTAACATAAACACAAAAAAACTCATCGGTAAGACCAACCATACCCATGTTCTTTTCTACCTTAACATTGATAAATTCATCAAGAAAACTCATTTATATCACCTATTTTTCCGATTATACTTATTCATTAAATCAACAAAAGACATTGTTAAGTAATCATCCAAGACTTCACAAAGAAAAGTAAACAATTCATCGTACCTTTGCAATGCCTCTTTATTTATTTTACCAAGTACATAATCTTTAGTATCAACATTTTTATCATTATTAATACCAATTTTTAATCTTTTATACTCATTCGTTCCTAAAAATTCCTCTATATTTTTTAAACCATTATGACCTCCACTTGAGCCTTTATCTTTTAACTTAAAATTTCCAATATTTAAATCCAAATCATCAGATATAACTAAAATATCATCTATAGAAATTTTATAATAATCTACAAACTTACTTACAACACTACCAGATAAATTCATATAAGACTGTGGTTTTAAAAAAATAATTTTTTCTCCGTCTAAACTTTCATCAATATACAACCCATTAAATTTAGAACTCCATTTATTTGAAATATTTTTACTAGAAAGATATTTGTCCAACATCATAAAACCGATATTATGTCTAGTATTTTCATATTCTTCTCCTGGATTTCCTAAACCAACTATTAATTTCATAAAATCACATCCACTCTATTTATTATTATGATATTCCATATAAACTTCAGATTTAGCTATATTTCTTTCCTTAGCCACTAACTTGATAGCTTCTTTTTCATCCATACCATCATTTACGTATAATTTAACATGCTCAAAAATATTAAGACCATCATAGTTAATTGTTTCCTTATTGCCTTCAACTATCAAAACAAATTCTCCTTTTAATTGCGAAACTTGCTCCAACAAATCACTAATTTTACCTCTAATAAATTCTTCATGAATTTTTGATATTTCACGACAAATACAAATATTTCTATTACCAAAAACAGCTAACATATTTTGTAAAGTACTTTCTAAACGATGAACACTCTCATAAAAAATCAAAGTATACTGAATACTCTTTAAACTTTCTAATTCTTTCTTTTGTTTAGAATCTTTAGCATTTAAAAAGCCATAAAATAAAAATTTAGAAGGTTCAATACCAGAAGCTGTAATTGCTGGAACAAAAGCCGTAGTTCCTGGTAAACTAATTACATTAAAATTATTTTTTATAACTTCTCTTACAACAATATAACCAGGATCACTAATTATCGGTGTACCTTGATCTGTAACTAACCCAATATTCTTACCATTTGCTAATTCATTAATAACATAATTTTTAATTTTTTCCTCATTATATTCATGGCAACTAACTAATTTCTTTTTAATATTATACCTATTTAACAATTTAGAAGTTTCCCTAGTATCTTCAGACAAAACAAAATCAACCATTTCCATCGTCTTTAATGATCTTATCGTCATATCATCTAAATTTCCAATAGGAGTTGGTATCAAATATAAACTTGCTTTGCCATCATAACTCTTTTGTATCATTTAGCCACCTCTACTAATAAACTACCATATTCATCACTATAACTATCATCATCTTTATATAAAAGTAACGGTTTTTCTATCTTCAAACCAACTTTACCATTCTTTTGTCCTTCAATCAAAATTAAATTACAATCTTTATTAATTTTTTCATAGACAAATCTTATCCTTTTGGGTTCAATACCATTTTTTCTATATAGCTCCAATATTTCTAACATTCGCTCTGGCCTATGTACCATAGCAAAATTTCCATCATTTGCCAAAATTTTTTTTGCACAAGTAAATAATTCTTCTAAATTAATTTCCACTTCATGTCGAGCAATCAATTTTTCCCTAGATTCATTAAAAAAATTCTTTTTATCATTTACCTTAAAATATGGTGGATTACAAACTACCAAATCAAATTGATTAATGTTTTCTATGTTATTTGCAAAATCCTTCATATTTTGATTAATTAATTGAATTCTATCATCTAAATTATTAAAAAAAACAGACTTTTGAGCAAGATCAAAAAGTTTTTCTTGTAATTCAACTCCAAGAATTTTTTTATCTGTTCTTAAAGACATTATCAAAGGAATAACACCATTTCCACAGCCTAAATCAACTATTTTTTTATCTCTTATTCGAATAGTTGCAAAGTTTGCTAATAAAACACTATCTAAGGAGAAAGAAAAATAATCTGTATTTTGAAAAATCTTCCTATTTTTATAACCTAAAATATCATTAACAACTTCCATTATTTTTTATCCTTAACAAATTCAATTATTCCCTTTTCCCCTAAATCTACTTTATAAGTATTTTTAAAAATATCTACATCGACTACTTTTCCCATACCCAATTCCGTATCTGCAACCATACCAATTTTAGGTAAATCTTTTCTTAAATCAGTATATAAATCATTTTCATAACCCAAACAACAAAGTAATCTTCCACATACACCATTAATTTTAGAAGGATTAAGAGCTAACAATTGATTTTTAGCCATATTTATTGAAACACTATTAAAATCAGTCAAAAAGGTATTACAACATAAAAATAATCCACAAGGCCCAAGACCACCTACTCTTTTAGCTTTATCACGAACGCCAATCTGCCTTAATTCAATTCTTGTTTTATATTTTTGAGCTAATTTTTTAGCTAAATCACGAAAATCCACTCTATTATCTGAAACAAAAGAAAATACCAATTGAGACTTATCTAGATTATAATAAGCATCAACAAAATTCATATCTAATTCCAACTCACTACTACATTTCTTGGCATAAACTAACGCTTTCTGAGCTTGTTCAGCATTCTCATTAGAATTATTTAAATCAGCTTCAGTGGCAATTCTTACAATTTTATTAAGTGGTAAAACAAGATTTTCCGATTTTTCTTTATATTTTTCCTTAACAACATTACCAATTTGTAAACCATTTTCTGTTTCAATTACAACAAAATCACCCTTTTTTAAATTCCAATCCCCAGGTGCTAAATAATAAGTATTTCCAGTATGTTTAATACTAACAACTACTACATCAATCATACTAACCTCCTAAAATTATTCGAGCAAATAATGCATCAATCCAAAGTTTATAATTAATATTATACTCCAATTTTGCCTGTTCTTCTTCTATTATTGAAAGAATATTAACTATTTTGTCCATATCTTTTCCATTTAACAAATTCAATATTTCTGAATCTATTTCTTGGTTATTATCAGCAAGATAATTCAAATAAATTATTAAAACTTGACTAATTTCATTTAAAATCCTTTTAGCATCATTTTTATCTTTCATAATATTCAAAACTATATTCTGATAATTTGTAAATAAATTTTCCTCAGCAAAAATTGCTTTTAATAATTCTTTACACTCAAAAGAAATTTCTAAATTTTCACAATTACTCAAAGTCATTATTTGACACCTAGACAAAATAGTTTCAATCACTTGAAACCTATTTTTAGTAAGCAATATAGCCATAATTTCATCTTGGGGTTCTTCTAAAAATTTTAAAATAGTATTAGCTGATGAACTATTTAACTTTTCTGCTTCTTTTATAATATAAATACATCTATTGTTAAAAAATGATTTATTTTGAAATTCATCCATAACCTCTACAAGTTGATTTTTTTTAATCCATTGCCCATCTGGTTCAACAATTTTTAAATCAGGATAATTTCCTGTATCTACTAAATTGCAAATATTACTATTATCTTTTTGTAAATCTTCATGAGAACAATTACAAAGTATCATTTTCACAAAATCTAAAATATCACTAAAATCTTTTTCATAATCATTTAATTCAATCAAATAAGCATGTGATATCTTATTATTTTCTATATACCTATTCGCAACTTCAAAAAATTTCTTTTTAACAACAGATTCATCTACCACAAATATCTACCTCATAATAATATAATTTTAAACAATGCTAATGCAATTAAACCAGGTGCACCTAAAAGAAAAACAATACCTAAAGTTATTATATTTATTGGAATAATCATATTAAAATTAACTGAAAACAAATTATACCCATATAAAACAAATGCACTTAATATAAACCTTCTAACAATTAAAAATATTTTTTTCATACTCTAATCCTTTCAAAAGTTCTTTCATTAAAGAGTATGAAATTTATTAATAATTATTCAATTTCTTTTCGATCATTTATTGCTCTTTCCAAAGTAAGACTATCTAAATATTCCATATCAGCCCCCATTGGAACACCACTAGCTAACCTAGTAATTTTCAAATTCATATCAGAAAGAATTTTCTTAATATATAATGCTGTGGTTTCCCCCTCAATACTCGGTCTAAAAGCAAAAATAACTTCTTTAAATTTTTCTTTTGTAATTCGATCAATTAAAGTATCAAGTCCAATGTCCTCTGGATTAACACCTTCTAGAGGTGAAATCAAACCATTTAATACATGATATTTTCCATGAAATACGCCAAGTTTCTCAAATAGAATTACATTTTTTGTATCTTCAACAACACACAATGTACCATTATCTCTTAAATTATCACAGCAAATATAACATTCTTCATCCTCAGTTAAAGAATTACATCTTTTACACTTACGAATTTTGGATTTCACATCTTTTAGACTATTTTTAAAAAAATCAACCTGTTCATCTTCCAATTCCAAAACAGAAAAAGCCAGTCTTTCGGCTGTTTTTTCCCCAATTCCTGGTAAATATTTAAAAGATTCTATTAAGTTTTTTATACTCTCAGGATACATAAAAATCAAAACCTAATTAAAATAAACCTGGTATATTTCCAAATTTACCCATTTTCTTTTCTGTTTCACTATCAATTTTCTTATTAGCATCATTAATCGCAACAACAATCATATCTTGAAGAGCTTCTATATCATCCTTATCTAAACTATCAGCTGATATTTTTACCTCTTTCAAAGTTTTATCACCCATCATTGTTACATTAACAAAAGAACTCTCACCATGAAATTCTGTATTGTCTATTTCATCCTTTACTTTTAACATATCTTTTTGTAAAGCTTGAGCCTGTTTCAACATAGCTTGCATATTCATAATTAATTCCTCCTATTCAACTTCCACAATATCTCCAAAAAGATCCATGGCACTACTACCTATTATATCATTTTTATTTACTTCTTCCAAGACCTCAACTGGTTCTTCCAAAATTTGATATTTTTTACCTTCTTTTAACGATTTAATATACTTATTTTTCTCCTCATTCCATTGATCATCACTAATAATTGCTATCAACTTATTAGAACTAGTTATTTTATTATAAACATCGATTATCTTACGTAAATTTGCCAAATTTTGTTTTACAGTAGATTCATACTCATAACTTAATATAATACCAAAATCACTAACTGCTCTTACCTTAGCATCTAATAAACTACAAACTAAATAACCAATTTCTTGATCAAAAGCATAATCATTTAGTAAATCAAACTTCTCAATTTCCATTTTTAAAAGATTTTTATCTGCCTGTGCCATAACATTATTAACACGGACATTCATAATTTCCTTGATATTTTTTATAGGACAATCACTAATTATTTCCCGGGAAATA
>CANQIM010000013.1 GCA_947624075.1 uncultured Bacilli bacterium
GGCATTTCATCTATTGTCAAAGTATGAGTTTTCTCACCACCGCTTTTCCCTACTGTATTAAATTCTGTTTGAGATGTATCTATCCCAACTAGAGTTTGTCCCTTTCCAAAAACTTCCCATGTTCCTCCAAATAATGTTCCTGGATTAGTACTATCGTAACTTATATAAATACTTCCTACTGGATATACCTTCAATAAGAAGCTCTGTAAATCATTACTAAACTTTGTGCATGTTCCATCAATTGCGGCTTGAACATTAGTAGCTTTCAAATTAGAATTATCAACATAAGATACATCGACACTTTTAATTAAAGTTTCCGCTAAAGCATATGATAGTGATATCGATATCATTATGCCCAATATTATCCCGAAAAGCATTATTAAATACACTTTTTTATAAGTCTTATCTTTTTTTATCTTGCTCATAATTTAAACTCATCACCTTTATTCACCATTTTATTCATAGACTTAAATAGTCTATCTATAAAAATTATAGACTAGTTAAGTCTAAAAGTCAATAGACTGAATAAGACTATATTAAAATTATCCTTGAGGTGATTTTATGAATAGATTAAAGGATCTACGCCAAGATAAAAACTTATTACAAAAAGATTTATACAAAAAAACAGGTATATCACAAAAAGCTATTTCCAATTATGAAACTGAAAAAACCGATATACCTACTCAAGCACTTAAAAATTTAGCTTGTTTTTATAAAACTAGTATTGATTATATATTAGGACTTACTGATGAAAAAGAGCCTTATCCCAGAAAAAGATAGGCTTTATTTTTTTCTTTTTCACAAAAACTTCATATTTATTATATAATATATTTACGAGGTGAAGTCGTTTTGAAAATACTTATAGTTGATGATGAAGAAAAAATACGTTCTGTAATAAAAGAATATTGCTTAAATGAAGGTTATACAGTATTTGAAGCTAGCAGTGGCCAAATAGCCTTAAATATGCTTTTAAATAATACTTATGACATTCTAGTTCTTGATATAATGATGCCTTCTATGGATGGATTTACAATGTTAAAAGAATTACCTAAGGAAAAGCAAATTCCAACAATTATTCTTTCAGCTAGAGATCAAGAATATGATAAATTACTAGGCTTTGATTTAGGAATAGATGATTACTTAACAAAACCATTTTCACCTAAAGAATTAATTGCTCGTATAAAAGCTATTAATAAAAGATTTAATCAAAAGAAGCTAAAAACTTACAAGTACAAAACATTAGAAATAAATAGTGATGCCCACACGATAAAAATTGATAACAAACTAATAAATGTTACACCTAAAGAGTTTGAAATACTTACTTATCTTATTAGCAATAAAAATATAGCTATTTCTAGGGAACAGCTTTTAGCAAAAATATGGGGCTATGACTTTTTTGGAGATGATAGAACAGTTGATACTCATATTAAAATGCTAAGAAATAATCTAGCAAAATACCGTGATAACATCCAAACGGTCCGAGGAGTTGGTTATAAGTATGTGGAAGACGAAGAATAGTATTAATAAAGAAATTTGGAAATATTTTCTTCTCTTCTCTATTTTAATCTTAAGTTTCTTGTGGCTATTTCAAGTTCTTTTCTTTGGAAGCTATTATAAATCAGTAAAAATTAATGATGTTAAAACTGTTGCTAATCAAATAAAGAAAAATTACAATAACCTAGATTTCGAAGAATCTATAAACAACCTAGCTTTAGACAAAGAAGTTTGTATTGAGATAATTGATAAAAACTTATATTCTTTATATACTTCGAGTTTTTTTGGTAAAGGCTGTATCAATAATTCTAACAAAACTTCTAATTATGAACTAGATTTTATTAGAGATGATGTAAAAGAAAAATCCTATAATTATATTAATTCTCGCTTTAACAGTGAAACTTTGGTTTATGCTTTAAGACTTAAAAATGATAAATATGCTTTTATCAATACTTCAATTACTCCTATAGATCAAACATCTAAAATAATTAGAAAGCAATTAATTCTAGTTACAGCAGTAGTTTTAATTTTATCTTTTATAATAGCTTATTATATTTCTAGACATATATCTAAACCAATTATAAAAATGAATGAAGCAGCTAAGTCTTTAGCGAAAAAAGATTTTAAAGTAATTTTTGAAGAAAGTAAAATAGATGAGTTAAATGAGTTAGCATCAACTCTTAATTATGCAAAAGATGAGTTAAGTAAAACTGATGAATTACGAAGAGATTTAATGGCTAATGTTTCGCATGATTTAAAGACACCACTTACGATGATAAAAGCTTATGCTGAAATGAGCATTGATTTACATAAAGGAAAAATTAAAAAGCAAAAAGAAGATATGAATACAATTATTGAAGAAACTAATCGTCTAACTTTACTCGTTAATGATATACTCGCTTTATCAAGTATGCAAAGTGATATAGAGACCCTAAATTTAGAAGAATTTGATTTAATAACATTAATAAAAGATATTTTGAAAAAATATAAAGTTCTAGAAGAATTAGAAAATTACAAATTTGAACTTTTCCATGAAGAAAAATCCTTATTAATTACTGCCGATAAAAGAAAAATGGAGCAAGTTATTTATAATTTAATAAATAATGCTATTAATTATACAGGAGAAGACTTAACTGTTACTATTAAGGTTACCAAAGAAAATAATAATGTTTTAGTAGAAATTATTGATACAGGAACAGGTATAAAGGAAGAAGATATTCCTTATATTTGGGACCGTTATTATAAAAGTGAAAAAAGACATAAAAGAAATGTTTATGGCACTGGTCTTGGCCTATCAATTGTTAAAAATGTCCTTGAACTACATAAGTATCAATATGGAGTTAAATCAGAATTAAATAAAGGAAGTAATTTTTATTTTAAAATTCCTTTAAAGAAGAACTAAAAGCAAACGAAATTGGTTTGCTTTTAATTTTTTTGATAAACTTTTTCTTTGGGTAAAAAATCCTTATAGTTAGTTAAATATAATATATGAGTTGACATATTAGGTGTAATTCCACTTTTTACATTACCATTATTAGTATTACTTCCATTGATATTTAAAGGAAAGACTCCTTCTTTAATGGAAAAGTTATATTTTGGATAAATTATTTGCTTAGCTTTTAATATATCTGCTTTTATTTTGCCAATTTGTTCTTCTGTATAGCAACTTAGGTCATATGCATCACAAACTGCTCCCTCACTGCTAACGAAGATATTATAATCAAAATTAGATATAATGTCAGAATCAATTGGTAAAAAAGCATCAACTGTATTTCTTTCATTGACAAAGAATTCACCATTATCAATAACATTTTTATTGACAAAAATAAAGTCTTGCACTGGTGATATAGTTCCTTTAATAGATGACTTTGTCTTTATCGTCACACAAGAACTAGAAAATTTATTAAACTCTTTCATATTTATACCTCGCATAGACTTTATATTAGCATTTTTTATTGATAAAGTAAATATTAATTATAAATATATAGTTCATGCTGGCTTCTAGTACAAGCTACATATAACAAATTTCTTTCATTATTACGATAAGAATTATCTCGATCATTATAAATAATGACACTATCAAATTCTAATCCCTTAGCAGTATATGCTGGTATTATAACTAATTCTTTCTTAAAGTTTTTAGAATCAGCATCTACTAAAGAAATATCAAAAATGTCTTTTATAAGATCATATATTTTTACAGCTTCTTTTTTATCTTTAGTAATGATTGCTGTACTCTTATAAAGTTCTTGTAACTTTTTTATGTCATTTATAAGAGAGTCTTTTAAATTAGTTAAATTTTTTCTAAAAACAACTGGCTTATTATTATCTTTTCTAATAGCATTAACATGCTGCAAATTAAGAATTTTATTAGTATAAGCAATTATTTCAGGTGAAGAACGATAAGTCTTTAAAAGCTCTAAATACTTACTGTCACCTCTAAATAAATCTTTCAAATCCTCAAGTGAATTATATGAGTAATATGGATTAATATTTTGATTAATATCTCCTAATATAGTAAAATCAGCCTTTTTAAAAATATTAGTAATGATAATATATTGTAATCTATTGTAGTCTTGTGCTTCATCAATAATAACTTGTTTGATACTACCTTCATAGATAAAGCCTTCTAAAGTTCCTTTTAAATAAGCAAATAATAAAGCATCTTCATAGTTAATTACTTCCCTATCAATAAAATTTTTAATAATTGCTTCTGGTAATTTTATCTTACAATAAGGACTTAGATAAAAGTCTTCATAAATTTTTTTATAATCTTTTTCAAAATTAGCACTCTTTTTCAAAAGCTTTAAGAATGTAGCCTTTTTCTTAGTACTACCTTTATAAAACTGAGCTGATAACTTCTCAGCCATTTCTTCTACTCTTTCAAAAAGAGGAAGACGACTATATTTATAGTGCAATAATTGATTTAAATCATTTTTAGAGACCTTATTCTTTTCATTTTCAACTATGTCCGTTAAAAACTCAGCTTTTTTAATATAATCTTGCAAATAAGCATCCATATCTTCAATCATTTCATCACTTTGCTTATATTTTACAAGTTCTGGGTAATCTTCTTGGTAAGAATAGTATCTAGAAATAAAATCTGTAAAATTCTCAACATCTTTATATTCCGTAATAAAAGTTGCTAAATAATCATTAAAAGTTGTTTGTAAAGTATTAGCTTCTCCTAATGATGGTAAGACCTCAGAAATATATTCTGTAAAAATATTATTAGGTGAAAAAATCAAGATATTATTACTTGATAATCTTTCTATTCGATAAAGCAAAAAAGCAATTCGATGTAGAGCAACGGTTGTTTTACCAGAACCAGCTATTCCTTGAACTATTAAATTATTATCTTCTAAATTTCTAATTACTTTGTTTTGCTCTTGCTGAATAGTATTGACAACATTTTTCATTTTCTCATTAGACTCTTGAGCCAAAACTTCTTGTAATACTTCATCATCAATATTTAAAGAATTATCAAATACACCAACCAACTTATTATTTTCTATTTTATATTGTCTTTTTCTTTTTAATTCTCCTTGAAATGTACCTCCTGGAGCACTATATTCACAAGGTCCTGTTTCATAGTCATAGAACAAACTACAAATAGGGCTACGCCAATCATATAAAATGTTATTAGCATCCTTATCTTTTAAATAAGTTAAAGACATATAAATATTAAATATTTCACCATCATCATCTTTAAAAACAATAGAAGCAAAATAAGGTTTCTTCTTAATCTGTAATAGTTTTTGAAAGTACTTTCTTTTCATAATAGCCTTACTTTCTTCTTCACTTGTTGCAAGCATTACCTGCGATGCTTCCCCATCATCAAAACTATTAGCATTTTCCCACATCATTTTTTTAAATTCGACTAACTCTTGAGCTTCTTTATTAACATCAAAGCCTAAAGAATCTAATGTATCATCAAGTAATTTTCCTACTTTATTTAAAATTTTTACTTCTTTTTTAAATTCTACTTCACTAATAGCCATACTTCCTCCAAGACATTTTAAAAACTACAACTAGTGTAGTTCTCTCTTATCTTGATAATAGCAAAGTTTAGCTATTTTTTCAATAAACTAATTTTTATTTTACATCACATTTACAATAAGTTTTAGGCTCTTCTTTAGTAAGAGCATTATTAATAAAATCTTGAACTCCTTTAAGTAATTCATCACTACTTGTAAAAGCCCTAACAAACTGGGTATTTTTTAAGACATTCTTTTTGCCATCCTTACCTTCAAACACTAGCATTTTTCCATCCCCATTTAAAACACATTCAGCAACAAAAGATTTAGGATTAGTCAAATCATATGAAGACATATTTTTTAAAACGCATCGTGCATTTTCTAAATAACCAATCAAATAAACATAAGAATGAAAGTTAACTGTTATATCTTTTCCATCTTCTGAAAAGTCTGAATAAGAAAGAAAGGCAAAAGAATAATCTTCTTTAGGTATTTTCAAATCCTTAAAATCTTTAACGTCATAATAAGAATATCTAATCTTATTAGGAAAATCATCTTTAGTTCCCAAACTAACTGCAATATTTTTTTTCATACTACCACTACCTAATTTCTTTTTCTTAAATAATAACCCTCATCATATTCTTTTATTTTAAGTTTCACTTCGTTAGAGTTACTTCCAGCAAAGATACTAAATTCATATTTACCTAATCCCTCATTAATAACATTCTGATTATAAATAGGAATTTTACTTTTTTCGATAGGCATATAGAAAAGTCTTTTTAAATCCGTTTCACTAAATTCTTTATTAGAATTAGTTTTTACAGTAATATCATCATCCTTGGCATTGTAGTAGCAATCAGTATAGGTCTTGTCATCTAAAATTGTAAAATCCATAAATTGCGGATTTATATTTATGTGGTAACAAAGTCCTTTTTCTTGATAAGCTGTCTGATAAGCTCCTATTCTATAAATTGATGAGTCACTTTTTATATTTCTAACTGTTTTTGAAAAATCTCTAGCAAAAGGTTTTCTTACTTCTAAGCCAAAAGCATTATCTTTAATATATGGTCTTGTATCTAATATTTCAATAGCTGTTTTTTTTGCATCCATAAGTTCTAGTCTTTCTAAAGCTAATTTCAATACTTTTTCAATCATAGATTGTCTTTTTTCTATATTTATTATTAATTCAACTACTTCACCATTAAAAACACTGCTAATATCATAATCTTTTACTTTATTATAATCACAAACTAAATACCCTTTTAATTGTCTTAGTCTTCTTTCATTATTTAGATATTCTTTTCTCAATCCCAAAATAATGTCTTTTAAATAATACATAAATGTCCCCCTGCATTAAATTTTCACTTTCTGTTTCTTTTTATCTAAAAATTCTTGAGTATAATTAACTACGGCCGTAACCAATTCTTCTTTAGAATCAAAAGACTTATCATTTTCTGTAAAAGGTCTAATAAACCTTTTATTATCACTTGTTTCACATACGAGCACTAAACCATTACTTTGTAAGCAATCATCTAAAAAAGCTTTTTCATCATATATATAATACTTTTCTTTATCTTCATATATCTTTTCAATTTGTTCAACCTTACCCACGACGAAATTGTGGATTTTTTTGTCTTGTCCATCATCTTCAACTATAATAGCCCAAATAGGAGCATCTTCCAAAGTTGGTATTTCTAACTCCGTTATATCTTTTATATCACAACCTCCAATAAAAGAAATAACTGGGGCTTGTTTCTCACTTCCAAAATAAATATTTAAACTTTTTTCCATAAAATTATCCCTCAATAGCGTCTATTATAATCATATTATTTCTTAAAGTCAATTATTATACTTATCAATTAAATTCATATATTCTTTCTGTAATTCTTCTAAACGTATTTTAGTACTAGCTTCAAACCTAACTGTAATATTTGGCCCTGTATTACTTGCTCTAACTAAAGCCCAACCATCATCATATAAAACTTTTACACCATCTATATCTAAATATTTGTAATTATGATCAGAAACATATTCTTTTACTTTATCAATAACTCGAAATTTTCTATTATCAGGACTTTCTATTTTAATTTCTTCTGTTGCGTAATATTCATTTATACCTTCAAGTAGTTCTTCTACAGTCTTATTAGTATTAGAAAGTATTTCTAAAATACGAATTCCCGCATACAATCCACTATCAAAGCCAGGAAAACGATCTCTAAAATAAACATGTCCTGATAACTCTCCACCGAAAGGTAAATCAGCATCTCTTACTTTAGCTTTGGTATAAGAATTACCTGTTCGATAGCAAATACCTTTACCACCTAATTTTTCTATTTCATCACTTAAACTTTTAGAGCATTTTACATCATATAAAAATTCTTTTTTAGCTACTTTATTTATAATATCTCTAATAATTATAATCATGTATTTATCAGTAGGAATAAATTTTGCATTATTAGAAACAATTCCTAATCTATCACCATCACCATCAAAAGCAAGTCCTATATCAGCGCCTACTTCTAAAACTTTTTCCTTTAATTGTTTAAGATTTTCTTCAACACAAGGATCTGGATGATGGTTAGGAAAAGTACCATCGCTAGTATCATTAATGCAAACTAAATCGATTGGTAACATTTGATATATTTCTTTAGCAATAATACTTGTTGTACCATTACCTGGATCAATTACTACTTTTAAAGGACGATTTCCAAATCTAATATCACTTTTAAATAATTCTAGATAATCAGGTCTAATATCATACTTTTCAACTAATCCATGACCTTTAGAAAATTCTTTTTTTAAAATAAAAGCTAAAAAATCTTGAATCTCTTGTCCTTTACAATTACCACTTTCATCAAAAGCAAATTTAAAACCATTATCATCTTTAGGATTATGAGAAGCTGTTACCATAACTCCACTAAATACATTTAATTTTATACAAGCATAATAATACATTGGTGTTGTACAAAGTCCTAAAGAAATAACATCTATTCCTGTTTCAGTAATACCTGTAATTAGGGCATTATAAAGCATATTACTACTAATTCTATTATCATGACCAACTACACATATTTTTTTACCTAATTTATTAATATAACTACCAAAACCAAGTCCTATAGTATAAGCTGTATCTTCATCTAACTCCTCTGGAACTCTTCCTCTAATATCATAACCCCTAAAAATAAACTTATTTATATTCTCTTTTATCTTCATACGAATTCTCCTTCATCCTAATATTATCATATTAGTTCCTTTTAGTAAATTTTTTTTCAAAAATTTTAACTTTTAAATGTTTAATAATAATCCAAGCTGAAAAAATAGAGAAAGTTGATAAAAAGTGATAAGATTTTCAATTAAAAACAGGTTCAATTTACCTGTTTCTTTATTGAATAACTCCTCGAGATGCTAGTTTTATATTCTTTGATGATGAAAATAGAATAATAAAATCTTTGATAAGTCTTTCAGAATATTTTAAACTTTTATTTGCTAACAGTCTAAGTACATTTACGTGCACTACGTACTTATGTATATTTAAAATTTATTTATCTCTAACTTTCTTTTCAAGAACATCTACTTCATCTTCAACTTTTTCTTCTATTTTAGCAAATTCTTCTTCTACTACTTTTACTTCTTTTAAGCTTTTTTCTTTAAGTTCTCTTTTTACTCTTTTTAATTCTTCTTTAGTTTTTAAGGCTAAATTCTTGAAAGAATTTAAAGCAGCAATATTTGGAGATTTTAAGGTTGGGAATGACTTCAATAAACGTGTAGTTAGACCAGTATATTTCTCTAAAGATTTACGAACTTCTTTTCTTATTTCACTTGTTGCATCTTTCCTAGAATACTTATTTACATTTATATCTAATCTAATCAAAATAAATAAAGACATACCAAAGTCAGTTAAAAAGATAACTAATAAAACAAGAGCTATTATTTCCAATAATAAAGGGCTAAATAAATTTAGTATTCCTGATAACCAAGGATTTAGCAATTTAATTATTAATAAACCACCTAAACCAAATAAAATTGAGTTTCCAAGACATACTCTTCCTTCAATATTAAATTTCTTAGCTGAATAATCCCACCAACGTAACTTAAATATCTTTTCTAGTATCAAACTAGTTAAATACTCGAGCAACGTACAAACAAAAGCTGCCATAATAAATAGGGCAAATAAATCATCTTCATAGCGAGAAAGTAAAAATATCATGACAACAGATGAAAAGCCATATATTGGTAAATAGGGACCTATTAAAAAACCTCTTGAAAAATTAATCTTTTTCGTTGTAAAACTTACATGAATAACTTCAGCTAAATAGCCTATCATAGAAAAAAGTATAAATTGTAAAAATACATAGCTCAATTTATAAAGCAATTAAACCACCTACTTTAAAAAAGCATAGCCACTAACATCAAAACAATTCCTAGTACAGCCCCCGTAAATAATATTTTTTTATCTTTTGCCTGTTTTAGTCGAGGAAGTAATTCAGAAATAACAATAAATAGAAGCATTCCTAGAGTTAAAGAAAGTAATATTCCTAAAACCACCGAACTTATTGTACTTACATTTAGAAAAAACATAATAATTCCTCCTACAAAAGTTGATAATGACACTAGCAAAATAGAAAGAATTGTTTTACTAATATTTTGATTACTTTGATAAAAAGCTCCTGCTATAACAGCACCTAATGGAATATTATGGAAACCTATTCCTAGTGCAATAGCAAATCCTAAAGAAGCATCTGTTATAATTGATGAATAAACAGCCATTCCTTCAATTATATTATGTAAAACTAAAGCTAAAGAAGTAACTATACCAATATGAGCTAAATTATTCTTTAACTCTTTATTACTCATCTTATCTTCTTCATGATCCGGTATAAAATTATCTAATAACTTCAATACAATAAAACCAATTACTGTAAATAATAAAAATAAATATAAATAGCGAAGTCTTAAATTCTCAATTATCTCTGGTAATAAATCCGTTATAATTAAAGAAACAATTACTCCAAAAGCAAGACCAATTGAAAAATCTACTACCTTTTGCTTCTTCTTTACTAAAAATGCAATTAAGGCTCCTATTATGATAAATATTCCTAATAATAAAGTTGTAAGTAACCCTAACTTTATCCTCTCCATATTAAGCACCTATAATTAAATAGCCAATTACTACTGCTGCTAATAAAAGACGATAAATCATAAAGATTTTAAAATTATGGTTATCTAAGTATTTTAACAAACATTTAATACAAATTAGACCTACTACAAATGATAGAACAATTCCTAAAATAAATGTTGAAGGTGCCCCAAATATAATACCCCAAGTTTCTTTATCAAGAAGTTTTAATACTACTGCGCCACAAACAACTGGAGCACTCAAGTAGAAAGAAAACTTTGCTGCATCTTCTCTTTCAATACCTAAAAGTCTTCCTGTTGCGATAGTTGTACCACTACGAGAAAATCCTGGTATTAAAGCAAATACTTGACTACAACCAATAATTAAAGCATCTTTTAAAGAAATATCTTTAATTTCTTTTTTACTACTACTAAATTTATCAGCTAAATAAATAATTACACCCATAATAGCTAAAGCTAAAGCTATTACTAAATAATTTTTACGAATAATATTTTCAATAGGTTCTTCAAATAAAACACCGACAATTGCTGCTGGAATAGTAGCTGCAACTAAATACCATAAAATCTTTCCATCTTTATCTTTAACCCCTTTAGTAAATCCTTTCGCAATCATATTAATAAAATCTTTAAAGAAGAAAACACCAATTGCTAATAAAGTACCTAAATGAAGGGCAATATCAAAAGTCAACTCCATATTAGCACTCATTCCTTTACCAATACCAAAAAGATCTCTAAAAATAATCAAATGTGCTGATGAAGAAATAGGTAAAAACTCAGCAATTCCTTGTATTAATGATAATATAAATATTGATATAAAACTCATTTTATTCATCTCCTAACTTATAACCTACTAGCATTCCTATGCCTAGTAAAACTAACCCAATAATTATTTGTAAAACACTAAATTCAATAGTATGAACTTCATTATAAACTGAAATAGGTATTGCTACTACACTAGCAAAAATAAATCCTAATACTCCAAAATAAGTTTTAGCTTCATACTTTTTAAGTAAATATTCAATTAACTTAGCAATTAAAACAATTCCAATTAAAATTCCTACCCCAAAAACAGAAAGTATCAAAAAATTAGAACCAATATTTTTAAAATGAGCTAACTCCTTGATAGTAGAAACTACTGGGAAATAATAACCTAAAAGCATTAATACCAAAGAACCACTTACTCCTGGAATAATCATAGTCGCTGCTGCAATAGTACCAACTAGAAGTAAAACTACATAACCACCTGCTCCTAAATGAGAAAAATCAGCTTCTTTTAAATCCGTAAATATAAAAGGCGCTATTGCAAGGAAGATAACCATTAAAAAAGTAAGTGCCATAATTATATAACTAGATTTTTTCTTTACTTCTTTAGTATTTTTAACTTTTCTTAGTAATAAAGGTATTCCTCCAATTACTAATCCCATAAAGAAAAGCGTCGTTGGAATAGGGAAATGTTTAAAACTACTATCTATTACACTACTCATAGTAAGAATAGATAAACCCATTCCAATAAATACAGGTATTAAAAACTTAATATTTTCTTTCAGTTTAGAAAAGAAATGGCTTATCGCCCCAATAAATTTTTCATAAATACCTAAAGTTAAGGCTAAAGTTCCTCCACTAACCCCAGGAATTATATTAGCAATTCCCATGACAAAGCCTTTTATCATCAAAAAAATTGTTTCTTTCATATAACACCTAACTTTCTATTATACTCATTATCTCCGGAACAATATGTTTCTTACGAGAAATACATCCTTCAACAAAGTAACCTTCTTGAACATCCTTATCATAAGCAACATCCATTACATCTTTTGCTTTTCTATTATAAAGAACATAACTTCCATTATTTATAATATCAGTAACATATAAAGCCACTAACACATAATTATTAGCTTCAGCTACTTTATCTAAAACTTCTACATACTCCTTAAGTTCTTTTTCTATATCACTAAAATTCATTGTAAAGAATTGTCCTATAGCAAAAGTCTTATTATTAACAGTATACAATTTATAATCATTATATAAAACATCTTCTTTACTCATTCCTTCTAAAGAAGTACCAGCTTTAAGAAGTTGCATACCATACTCTTTATAATCAAAATTAATTATACTTGCTAAATCATTAACAGCCTCTACATCTTTTTTCGTTGCTGTTGGACTTCTTAAAATCAAAGTATCAGAAATAATACCTGAAATTAAAGCACCTGCAATCTTATAAGGAATTTCCACATTCCTTTCTTTAAACATTGTATAAACAATCGTACAAGTAGAACCAACTGCCATATTTCTAAAATTAATAGGATTATTGGTAGTTATATTTCCTAAATTATGATGATCAATTATTTCTAAAATATCAGCTTCTTCAAGTCCTTCAACACTTTGAGCTTTTTCATTATGATCAACTAAAATTACCTTTTTAGGATTTTTTTCTGATAAATCAGTTATTTTTAATAATCCTAAACACTTATTTTTCTTATCAACTATAGGATAATTTGTATGTTTAAGTTTATTATTAATATCAATTACTGTATCAACAAACTCTGTATTTTCAAACTTCGCAGGATTATAGCTTCTTAACATTGTCTTGATATAATTAGTTAAACAAACTAATCTAGTAACATGATATGTATCATAAGGAGTTCTTATTATATTTACTTTATTCTTTCTAGCTATCTCAATATGTTCTTCTTTTATTTCAGAGTCACCTGATAAAATAATTAACTTAACACCATTTAAAGCAGCATACTCAATAACACTATGCCTATCACCTACTATTAAAATCATATCTTGATTTAAAGTAGTATTTTCAATAAATGTTGTACTACGATAAGCAGCAACTATCAATTTACCAATAATATCTGTATCAAACCGAAGTATTTCTTCTCCTTTTAAAACCAACATTAAGTTTTCATAAGAAGTATATAAATCTTCTACGTTTTCATTAATAATTGTATGTGATAAATCTTTAATAGTAATTAAACCTGTAAAAGTATTATTAGAATCAACTACTGGTAGACCCGTCAAGCCTTCTTTTAACATTAATTGATAGCCTTCATAAATAGAAGCTGTATCTTTTATAAAAAAGCCTTTATGGTAATTAACATCTTTTAATTGTAACTTTACATCATTTAAATATTTTGGAATATCTAAACCAAAGTAATTTAAAGCAAAAGCTGTTTCTTTATTAATACTGCCAAGTATTCTTGCTTCTGTTTCTTCCCCTAATTCATTCTTTAAATAAGAAAGAGCTATGGCAGACAATACTGAATCTGTATCAGGTTTTTTATGACCAAAGATATACGTCTTACTCATCCTTTTTCCTTCTTTCTTAAAAAAGTATAACATATTTTTTTCATGAAAAAAAGAGTTTGTGAACTCTTTAACGATATCTTACAAAATTTACAAAAATTAAAAGTAAAAATGTCATAGCTGCTTGTATTTGTGATTTTGTTACTTTTGATCTTTCATATACAGCTGATATATCATCAATAAAGTCAACAATCCAACTTTCTAGATAAAGTGGTGGTATAAGGCCAACAGGAAACATATGCTTACTAATAATATCTTCTTGTTTAGCTGTCAAAGAAAAATATTTTTTAGCATTAGCTAAAGCTATCTTTGGATGACTTCCCCATTGTTTCAAAGTATTTTCCTCATCTACTTCATCAAAGAAAAAATCATGAAGTAAAGCTGCCTCTGTAACTTCCTTATAATCTAAATGAAGAGCCTTAGTAACTTTATATGAATAATAAGCAACTCTCATACAATGATTATATCTTGTAATCCCATGATGCTCTATTTTTTTAAGCTTTTGAAATTCTTCATTATTTATGATTGGCTGTATAATTTTAAAAAACTCTATATTATTATTTTTGCTCATACAAATCGTTCCTCACGTAATTATTTTATGTCTTTCTCTACCCATTTATAATATCATATTCTTAAAAACATATACAAATCATAATAGATAACTTATTTCTTATTGACGTTTTTTTGACATTTTTAAACCAATTCTTTTAAAATATCTTCCATTTCTTTTTCGTCTTCTACAGTCATTTCTTTAACATCATGATTTTTATCAAACCAAAGAGGTAAAGACTCCTTTTTATCTTTGGTTTGTTTTTCAGTATTAGGTTTAACAATCTTTTTTAATTTATTATGTTCTTTTTCTGTAATACGCATTGCTTCTTCAACTGTTTCAATATTTAGTCTTTTCCATTGTCCAGCAATCGTTTCTACATAGCTTTTCTTTAATTGTTCATTATTTATTTTTAAAACATAAGCAATTAAAACATTAACAACACCAGGATTTAGTTTTTGATCAACTAATAAATTTTCAATTAACCTTTTATCGCGATCAGTTGGTTCTGCTCCTTTATATTTTGCTTTTAAAAATTGATAAGGATTTAAATTTTCAAAAGCGTAAACCATTTTAGCCCACTTAGAGTTATCGCCCTTAGGTTTTTTCAAATATTCTGGTTGTTTATTGTATATAAGTGTTGGCAAATTACCATTATTTTCAAATTGATAATATTCACGACAACTCTTTCGTAAAAGAACTTTATCAATTAACCCCTTTTCGTTAATAGCGTTTCTAACTAAGCCTTGCATATCTAAAGTATTAAGATTATATGTAAAACTCAAGGCATTAATTAATTCTTTTGTTTCTTTATTAAAACACCTATCACTAATTTGAGATGACGGAATACTAGAAATTAGTAAATTAAAGTCAATTCCTTTATTAATTAGAATATTATTAGAGTCTCTCTTAGTTACTTCATTTATTTCTAGAATAGTTCCTTTTATGGCTGTAAATACATCATCAAAATTAGAAGTTATATCTTCATAATCCTTTAAATTTATACGAGGAATTTTATAATAATTTAATATACGTTCATATTCTTTTTTTCCTAAGTTATTATATAAAACAATATTTAAGATTGGATGATTAAAAAACTCATTAGGCGTAAGTGGTGAATATATCAAGTAAACATAATGATTTATACTATCTTTTTTAAAGTAAGTTTTTATTAAACCTACAGCTTCTAATTTTTCTCTAGCTATAACTATATCTTCTAGTTTCAACTGCATAGTAGCCATTAAATGATGATGTGTTAAGTCTTCACTCATAAGCTCTAATTTATCTAAATCATCAAGCAATGTAAAGTATAAGGAAGTTGCGGTAAAACCAATAATAGGTTGATATAACATAGTAATTATTTTTCTATCTTTGTCACTTAAAACAGTTTTGTTCAAAACAATGTAAGTATCAGCTGGTAAAATAGTTAAGTTACGCATTATATCACCCTCCAATACCAAAATAACACTTTAAGAATAAACTGTCAAATATTTGATTTTAAAATTATTTTGTCCTACGCCACATGTAGACGGTGATGTAGGGATCT
>CANQIM010000014.1 GCA_947624075.1 uncultured Bacilli bacterium
GAATCAAATTTATCTTTAGCTAATTTATAACATAATTTTTCAGCTTCAGTTGTCAAGTCATTTTTTTCTGAGTCAGCAACTTTATAATTATATTCTTTTTCTAAAGTATCATATATATCGGCAAGACGCATTTTAGGGAATGGTACTTTTGGAACTATGATATCTATATCGAAAACTTCTTTTATTTTGGCACCATACTCTTCTTTTACTTTTTCTAAAGCGTAGCTTAACATTTCAGCTTCTAAATCCATAACGTCATTAAAATCATTAATATAAGCAAACTCAACATCAAAAGAAGTAAACTCAGTTGCATGTCTAGAAGTATTTGAGTTTTCTGCTCTAAAGCAAGGAGCAACTTCAAATACTCTACCAAAGCCACTAGCTAGAGCCATTTGTTTATAAAACTGTGGACTTTGAGCTAAATAAGCTTTACGATCAAAATATTTTACTTCAAAAACTTCTGAACCAGATTCACTGGCAGCACCAATAAACTTAGGTGTATGAATCTCAGTGAAGTGATTGTTGTAAAGATATTCACGCATATATCTTACGATACAACTTTGTACTTGGAATAATAAAATATTTTTATCACTACGTAAATCAATATAACGATTATCTAGTCGAGTATCTAAATTAACTGTTGATATATCTTTATAGTTAAATGGTAGTTCAGAAAGATTTCTACTTGTTAATTCTATTTTAGTTGGAATTATTTCCATACCATTTAGTTTTACTTTTGGAGATTCTAATAATTTACCAGTTACTTTGATAGTTGATTCTACAGGTAAATCATTTATTATCTCAACTAATCCTTTATTATTTTCATCACTTTTTTCCACAGTTATTTGAACTTTTCCTGTTTCATCTCTTAAAACAATAAATTGTACCCATTGTAAGTTCCTTACACTATCAACAAAACCACTGACAGTTACTTCTTCATCAAAATGGTTTTTTAATTCATTTAAAAATAATCTTTTCATAAGTCCTCCTTAATGATGACAGTGGCAATTTCCACCACAATCATGATTGCCATTACATTCATGTTCTTCACCACAACCACAATCTTCTTCATCATCTAAATTTGTATTTAGTTTTTCATCAAGATAGTAAATTATAGCATCAAGGCTAATTATTTCTTCTTCTTTAGTTTTAGAATTTTTAATTTTTATTTCATTATTATTTAAATCTTCACTATTTAAAACAGCGATATATTTGGCATTTAACCTTTCAGCTTGTTTAAATTGCGCTTTTAAAGAACGATTATTATATTCAGTTTCTACAATAAAGCCAGCTAAACGTAATTCTTGAGAAAGATAAGCAGCATAATTTTTCTCTTCTTCATTTACATAAAGTAAGAATAAATCAATATCTTCAACGATTGGCAAAGGTACTTTTTCTAATTCTAATGCTGTTACTAAACGACCAATACCACAAGCAAAGCCAATGCATGGTGTATCTGGTCCATCAAGTTGTTTACATAAACCATTGTATCTACCACCACCACCTAAAACATTATTAGAACCAAAGCCTTCTACTTTAGCTTCTATTTCAAAGACGGTATGATTATAATAGTCAAGACCTCTTACAATATTAGGATTTATTTCATATTTGACTTCGAAAACATCCAAATATTCTTGAACTTTTTCAAATCTATCTCTACTTTCTTCATTTAAATAATCTAGTGTCTTAGGAGCATTTTTTATTAATTTATTATCAGCATCCACTTTACAGTCTAAAATACGTAACGGATTTTTTTCTAATCTTTCTTTACAATCTTCACATAATTCATCTATATGAGGCTTAAAATATTTAATTAACTCTTCACGATATTTTAAGCGCGATTCATCATCACCTAAACTGTTTATATTTACCTTAATTTCTTTTAAGCCTAACATTTTATAAATATTAACAGCCAAAGAAATAATTTCAGCATCACATAAAGGATCATCACTACCTAAAATTTCCATACCAAATTGGGTAAGTTCACGATCTCTACCAGATTGAGGTCTTTCATAACGGTACATTGTTCCATTATAGTAAACTTTAAGTGGCAAGGATGGATCACCATACATTTTATTTTCAATAAAGCTTCTAACAACGCCAGCAGTTCCTTCAGGTCTTAAGCTTATCTTTCTACCACCTCGGTCAACAAAATCATATGTTTCCTTAGTAACAATATCAGTTGATGAACCGATACCACGATGGAATAATTCTGTTGCCTCAATTATAGGTGTCCTAATATAAGTATAGTTATACTTTTCCATAATAGCATCAATTACTGTATCAATATATTTCCAAATCTTAGCTTCTCTTCCGTAAATATCATTACAGCCTTTTTGTTTTTGTATCATAATACTCCTCCTTAAAATAAAAAGATGCCACCTCTTAAGGACGAAAACTTTCGTGGTGCCACCTTATTTTATACTCATTTAACTTTTAACGTAGTTATACGCTTCTTTTTTATTAGGATGTCTTCAGTTTATTTGTTTAAATATTTTCACCAGCCATATTTTCTCTAAAAAAACTTTTAAACCTACTCTTTCCCAAGAAGATATCTTTATTATAATGAATTTAACTTAATTAATCAAGATATTCTTCAAAATGTTTTGTTAAAACTTTAGGACTAGTTTCTAAATCAAAGCCATGTTCTTTTAACTCTTCTATAGTTAGATTTTTCTTTCTTATACCTAAGAATTTATTTAAATTATCTTTGTCTTTTAAAAGTTTTTTACTTAATAAATAGCCATAAGCATATTGTATAGTTTCAGTAACATCAACTGTTTCATTTAAATATTCTCGAGCAATATTATCATTAACTATAAAATCTTTAGAATCTTTTTTTAACATATTAACAATTTCTCTTTTAGTAGGAAATGCTTCTGTTAAAGCATAAAAATCTTTCCTAGTTAATGCACATAAAAGAGAAGCTGAATCTAATGCTAAACTATAAGCAATAAGAGTATTACTTAATCCTATAATAGCATCATCTTTATATAAATTATTTTCTATTAAGTAAAGATATAAATCTAGAGAATAAGCTGTTGAAATGGTTTCATTGAAAAAACTTTCTGAATTATAGGAAACAACCGTAAACTCATTTGTATCTTCTAGTAATTTTTTAGAATCAAAAACATGAGCTATCTCGTGAATATAAGCTTCTAAAAATCTAAGTGACGTTAAGTCACCACGTATTAATACACTTGATTTTTTATCTAGGGGATTAAATAATGATAAAGCATTAGATTTTAAATATTCATCATCTTTTAGGCGATAAAATCTTTTTTCGTTTAATAACTGTTCATATATTTGTAGAAGTTCTTTGTTTTCATCTTTAAAGAAATTTATAAGTATATCGTGAAGTTCTTCTGCTTTAATTTTTCTATCATAAATTTTATGATGCTTGTTATAATAAGATGTTGCCCCAAAATTATCAAATAAATCGATTAAAGCAAATAAATCACAAAGAATGATATCTTTTAATTTTTTTCTTTCATTTAAGAAAAATTCATCACTTTTTAAGGCTAGTCTATTTGACTCTTTTTCGAATACATGGCGATAATAATTGTTCTTTTCAATTCTTTTTACATATACTTGACAATTTTCATTTACACCATAAAGATAACAAAGTGTCTTATAAATTTTTAAATATGTATATAATTCCTCTTTGCTTTTACAAGTAGTAATTTTTTTAGATAATAATTCTATTTGTGGAAGAAAATCACCAAGATTTTCCTTTAGCGGTATCATCGAACTCCCCCTTATAATACCTTTACTTTTCAAGCATAATAGTTGTTGGTCCAATATTAGTAAGAGTTATCTCCATATCGGCACCAAATATTCCTTCTTCTACTTCAATATAATTTCGTAATTCTTTATTAAATTCACTGTACAAATTAATGGCTTCTTTATTATTTAAAGCATTTATGTAACTTGGTCTATTACCTTTTTTGCAATCTGCATATAAAGTAAATTGAGAGATGGAAAGAATTTTTCCACCTACTTCTAAAATACTTTTATTCATCACACCGGCTTCGTCTGGAAAAATACGTAAATTAACTACTTTTTTAGCTAAAAACTTTATTTTTTCCAAATCATCACCCTCAGTAAAACCTACTAATAAAACTAAGCCACTATTAATCTTACCAGTAATTTTTCCCTCTACTTTACAAAAAGCTTCAGCACTACGTTGAACTAATACTTTCATCTAATCACTCTTTCTACATTTTGAACATAAGGATATTTTGTAAGAGATAAAACTAACTTTTCATACTGTTCTAAACCAGTAACATAACATGTTACTTCATAAGAATTATAATCAGTATGGTCTATCGTTCTTATACCATCGACACTGATATTTTGCATAGAAATTGTCTGCATCAAATCAAGCATATGGTTATCAGTTGTTGTTGTATTTATTAAAAAGCAAGTCAAATACTTTTTATTAGCATTAGTATTCCAATTTACTTCAAGCGTCCTTTCTTCTAGCATTTCTAGATTATGACAATTAAGTCGATGAACTGTTATACCATTGCCTTTAGTTATATAGCCAACTATGGCATCGCCGTATATAGGATTACAACAATTTGCTAAACTAACTTTTACTTTATCTATACCACTAACAATGATATCAGCATCAGAATTTATTGGAGGCTTTACAATTTTAGGTGTTTTTGCTTCATCCTCTTTAGTTATTATATGAATGACAGAAGTTGAACTAGATTTGCCATTACCAATAACATGATAGACTTCTTCAAGATTTTCAACTTTAAGTGTGTCACATATCTTTTTAACATTTTCTTCAGTTAGAAAATCAGCATAAGCAATTTTTTTCTTACGAAGTTCTTTTTCTAATAGATATTTTCCTCGTTCAATATAATTTTCTCGATCATTTTTAGAAAAATAGCTTTTTATTTTACCTTTTGTTTGATTAAGCTTAACCATATTAAGCCATTCTTTTTTAGGAGTTGAATTCTTATTAGTATTTATTTTGACGATATCATTATCTTTTAATTCATAATTTAGGGGAACAATATTATTATTAACGATAGCTCCAATAGTTGTCTCCCCTACTTTAGTATGAATTCTATAAGCAAAGTCAAGAGCTGTTGCTCCCTTAGGAAGCTCTATTACGTCTCCCTTAGGAGTAAAGACATAGATATTATTATTTAAAACTTCATCTTTAACACTATTAACAAATTCTTCATTACTCAATCCATCATGACTTAAGTCAATTATAGATTTAAAAAACTGTAGTTTTTGCTCTGTTGAAGACATTAAATTAGCTGTTACCTTAGAGCCACCATTTTCTTTATAAGCCCAGTGAGAAGCAATACCATTTTCAGCAATCTCATCCATTTCATAAGTTCTTATTTGAATTTCAAAAAGGTAGCCATCTGTTCCAAAGACCGTTGTATGTAAAGACTGATACATATTAGGCTTTGGCATAGCAATGTAGTCTTTAAAACGTTTTGGTAAAGGACGGTATTTAGAATGGATTAAACCTAAAGCTAAATAACATTCTTGTTCAGTATTAACTAAAATTCTTAAAGCTAGTAAGTCATAGATATCACTAAATTTTTTACCTTTATCTAATTTATTATAAATACTATAAATACTTTTAGCTCGACCTTTAATTTCATGCTTTATATGATGTTCATTTAATAAATCAACAACTTCTCTTTGCATATCATAAACAGTTTTGTCTCGTTCAAGTTTTGTCTTATTTAATTTTTCAGCAATGTCATAGAAAACATCTGGTTTTAAATAGCGTAAAGATAAATCTTCTAATTCGCTTTTTATTTTGTGAATACCTAAATGATGGGCAATGGGCGCTAAAATCTCTAAAGCCTCATGAGCTTTAACTTTTTGTCTATCTTCTGGTAGTGCCCAAAGTGTTCGCATATTATGTAGTCGATCAGCAAGTTTAATAATTATTACACGAACATCTTCACTCATTCCTACAATTATCTTTTTATAATAATCTATTAGATATTCATTTTCAGTAGAAAAATTTATCTTACTTAACTTTGTAACACCTTTTACTAATTTAGTTATTTCACTACCAAATTTTTCTTCCATTTCTTCGACAGTGCAATCACAATCTTCTAAAACATCATGCATAAAACCAGCACTGATTGTTTCATAATCAGCATAGATTGTTGTCAAAATTAAAGCAACGTTCAAAGGATGTTGAATATATGGTTCCCCTGATTTACGAAATTGTCCTTCGTGTTTTAACTTAGCAAATTCATAAGCTTGTTTTATTGTATTTATTTCATCTTCTTGAGTGATATACTTTTCTACTTTAGATAAAATATCTTCAATGGTAGCATTTTGAACTTTTGACAAAGGACTCATCTCCCCTCGTTAACAATTTATTCCTTTTATTTTCTTTTCTTCAAATTCATCTGTATAAATTATTTTTTTCTTCTTTGGTTTATTTAAATTTTTTCTTTCTAAGACAATGAAGATGATTGTCGCAATATAGATAGATGAATAAGTTCCACAAATAAGTCCAAATAACATAGCCATATTAAATGGAAGAATCTCTCTTGAGCCTAGGAAGATTAGGAAAAGGACTGGTAAAATTGTCGTAATAGATGTATAAATCGTTCTACCAAAAGTTTGACGAATACTTAGATTACAAACTTCTTCTAATTTTGAAGCATCTAATTTTTTACTATCTACATCTTTTAAATTTTCTCTAATTCTATCAAAAGAGACTATTGTATCATTGATTGAATAACCAATAATAGCAAGAATTGCTGCTATGAACATTGAAGAAACTTCTAAACGGAATATAGCAAATAAACTAAATACTATTACAACATCATGTACTAAAGCAACTACACCAGCTACAGCATAACTTAATTTAAAGCGTAGTGATACATAAATAATTATGCCAATTAGAGCTAGGAAAACGGCTAAACATGCATTTTTGATAAGTTCCTTTTTTACAATGTTAGAAACAACGCCAATATTTACTTTAGCTTCATATTTTTCTTCAAAATAAGAATTTGTCTCTTTTACTTTTTCACCATCCAATGCCTTGGCAACACGAAGCGTTATCTCATCATCATTTTTAGTAATACTTTCTGCTTCTAAACCTAACTCTTTTAAATCAGCTTTTAATTCTTTGTTAGCAATATTTTTAGTTGTGGAAATAGTTATATCAGTTCCAGCCTTGTAGTCAATACCAAGATTTAAACCTTTAGTAGCAAAGAAAATGGCGCCGATTATCGCAACTGTCAAAGAAAGTAAAACACAAAAAGCTTTATGCTTTAAAAAGTTAGTATTTTTAAATGGTTCAACTTTAACGCTTTCATTTTTATTAACATTTGGAATATCTTCTTTCTTTACCTTGATAAAGAAATTAGTTTTATCATTGAAATAGTCATTTTTTAAGAATAATTTTAGTAAAACTCTAGTTAAGAATACCATTGTAAACATTGTTACAACTATAGTAATAATTAACATAGTAGCAAAACCTTTAATACTTGATTCACCAAAGACAAACATTATAATAGCAACGATTAATGTTGTAAGATTAGCATCAACTATAGAACTAATGCTTTGTTTTGATCCTTCTTTAAAAGCTACTTTTAAACTCTTACCTTTATATAATTCTTCTTTAATACGGGCAAATGTTATAACATTGGAATCAACAGCCATACCAATACCTAGTACTAAAGCAGCAATTCCAGGAAGAGTTAAAACACCACCAACTACCCAGAAAACCGCAAATACCAAAATGGTATAAATCATCATTGAAACAGCAGAAACAAATCCTGCAAAATGATAAACAAAAATTAATAATATAATAATTGAAACAATACCAATAATACCAGCAATTAAAGTCTTTTGAAGAGTTTGATCTCCAAAACTAGCTCCTACTGTTTTAGATGAAATTTCCGTTAATTTACTAGGAAGAGATCCACTATTAATTAAATCAACTAGGTTGCTAACCTCTTCTTCAGTAAAGCTTCCTTGAATTATTACGTCACTAGCAAATCCTTGGGATACAGTTGCGGCACTTAAACAATTTGAACCACTTGTTCCACACATATTAGATTCTTTAGAAAAACTATCACTTAATTCATTAAAGTCAAGCCAAATAACAATCATATTTTTTTCCATATCTTTGACTTTATTGGTAACTTCATAGAATTTATCTTTATCTTTAACACTTAATGCAACAGCGGGATTACCTGCTGAATCTTGACCAATCTTAGCACCACCAGCTTTTAAAACATCACTAGTCATTAAAAGATTATCATCAGTATCACGGAATGATAAAGTCGCAACGGTAGATAATTGAGTACGTGCTTCTTCAGGATTTTTTACTCCAGCAAGTTTTACTCTTATTTTATCATTTCCTTCTAAAATAATTTCAGGTTCACTAACCCCTAAGCTATCTATTCTTTTACTTAAAGTTTTGTATGTTGCTGTCAACTTAGAGTTAGTCATCTTAGATCCATCAATAGATTCTGCTTTATATAATACCTCAAACCCACCTTGTAAATCTAAACCAAACTTTAGATTTTGGAATAAAGGAATAAATAAAAAGCATATTAAAACAACTAATAAAATTAAAACAGTAGTCGTTATAACAAAACGTTTCGTTCCTGTCTTTTCTTTTTTCATTTTTACCTCACCTCTACATTTTTATTAGTTAAAATATTTAGTTCTTCTACTTCTTGTCATCTTACCTTTTAAATATTCATCAATTTTCTTTTCATTAATATGCATGATGTCACTAACAATATCAGATAACATCAAATTTTTAGAAGCTTTCCACTTTTGCTCAATTAGATAATTCCAAATATCAATATCAGTAATATAAGGATAACCAAGTCTATGTAATTCCACTTCTTTAGCCTGTAAAGCTGGGTGAACACGAGTGTAAAGTTCTTCCTTGGTAGAAAATTCAAATTCCATAAAAGACCACAACCTTTTTCAGAACTAATTTTATTATATCAAATTTTAGGTATTTTTAAAGTATAAAAGAAAAAAATCGTTAAAAAATAATGATTTAACGATAATTTAGTCATCCTTTTTAGCTCGAGGAAAAGTATTATAATATACTTCTTTTAATCTATCGGATGTAACATGAGTATATATTTGTGTAGCTTTAATACTTTCATGTCCTAATAATTTTTGAACAGATGTTAAGTCACAGCCTTCATTTAAAAGATGGGTAGCAAAAGAATGTCTAATCATATGAGGAGAAATATTTTTAGTAATACTACTCTTTTTAATAATTTGATCTAAAATATAGCGTACTCCTCGTTCAGTTAACTTTTCACCATTATTATTCAAAAATAAGTAAGGACTTTTCTTTAAATTAAGACGATTGTAACCATCACTTAAATATAAAGAAAGTGCTTCTTCACAGTAATCACCAAAATTAGCATAACGTTCTTTATTACCTTTTCCCAGAATAATAATTGTTTTATTACTCTCATTTATATCAGAAACTTTTATATTAACAAGTTCCCCAACTCGAACCCCAGTTGCATAAAGTAATTCTAAAATTAAAGAATCTCTTTGTCCTAAAGGTGTTGATTTATTTGGAATATTAAAAAGCTCTTCTAATTCATTATATTCAAAATAACGAGGTAATTTTTTTTGTTTTTTAGGACCTGAGACTAAAGAAAAGACATTATTTTTAACAATTTTTTCATTAGCTAAAAAACGATAAAAACTTCTTAAGGAACTTAGCTTCCTATCAATCGAAGAATTAGTATCTTTTTTTTCTTCCTTTAAATACATCAAATAAAAACGTATATCAGTATATTCTAAGCTTTTAAAATCTAAGCTTTCTTTGTTTAAATAATTTAAAAATTCAACTATATCGTTATAATAATTTTCTAAAGTATAATGTGAATAGTTCTTTTGAAATTGCAAATAATCAAGATATTTTTGGAGGGTTTCTTCCATCATTTAACCCTCTTTCCAGGATTATTTTCAAACTCTTGTAATCTTGCAAGATACCTTTTATAGATTAAAACCCATAAATATATTTTATCTAATTCCTTCGTATTTTTTAATTTTTTAGAAATACTTTCTTCATCAAGACGTATTTCTCTTTCTAATAAAAAGGTGTTACCATAGTTGGCAAGGCTTTTAGCATATTCATTCTTATGAGCAGTATAAGTCTCTAAAAGTAAAGCTAAACTATTAGGTAAAAGATTTTCCAAAGATTGCTGTTCCAATGAAGTTAAAGGACAGTCATTAGAAAAGAAATCTGACTTTACATTTTGCCTATTAAAAGAAAAATTTAAAAAGGAAAATGGAAGCTGATAAAAAGTTTGCATAATTTCTTTTCTTTTTTCTTCTATAGAAATATTTGGTATTTCTGGAAGTTGTCCAGTTTCATAAAAATCTTTTAATTCAGAATTCACTTCTTCTGTTACTTCCAGTTGTTGTTTTACTTGCTGATCACCTTCAAAAAGTTTTTCTCTTTCTTCTTTTTCCTTGGATGAGTTTTCTTCTTTCTTATTTGTAATGTTTGACACAGAACTTTCAGTACTTTTTTTCTCATTGCTTTGAAAATTATCTTCTTCAATGCTTACCTTTTGAGCTAATTCAGTGTAGTCATCATCAAAAAGACTATATTGACCTGGAAGATAATCCTTATCAAGAATTTCTAAAAGCAAGGATTCTATTTTCTTGCGTGAAGCACCATTTTCATTTAAAAAATCAACATTATTAACAAAAGGATTACCAGGCAATGTTGAAAGATAATCATAACGATTTAATGCTTCGATAATACTTCTTATGGTACTATAATTTTCAAAGATTTGTTTATTTTGATATTTCAAACTATAACTTTGGGTGCCTTTCCAAAAAGCATTAGTTAAACGATTAGGAATATCAGTCATTTCACAAGTTAAGATGTTACGAAAATCTTCATTACTATTAGCCTTCGCAATTAACTTATTTGAAACCTTATCAATTAAACTACTTACACTTTCCTTTTGTCCACCTAAATAGGCAAAAGCGATTACTTTTAAATCATCTATTCGTTCTTTATTAAAAGGATTATATATTATTTCATGAGTTTTTATGTATGCCTTATCATTTTTCTTTATTTTTTTAGCAATAAAAAGGTCCACATTAGTTGTGTTAATATAGCCATTCTTAAACATTTGCTCAATCATTTTAGAAGCACTAGGAAATCTTGTTGTTACTAAATCAATAGCTTCTAAAGAAAATTTATTAAGTTTAATATCTCTTCCATTTGAACCTAAATACCATCTTTCATTAATAGGTATTATTTTTACTTCATTAGTTATTTTATCACGAGCAATTAAAGAATAAGCTTCCACTTCTAACACCTTCTTAAACTAAATTTTTATAAAACGATTTTTTTATTATCTAATAATTCTTTTTTCTTCAGTTTCCTGTGCTATATTGTTTAAATGATCTTTTATATAACGGGAAAAAAAGTAACCTTCTGGATTTTCAAACCTTTCTTGCAAAAATTGATTTAGTAGTTTTAAACATAATTCCTTATTTTTATAGGCTACACCATAAGCAAAGTAAAGATTTTCTTCAGATGTATAGTAGTCCTTTATACTTTGATAAAATTTTTTTATAGTATCAAAATCAGTTAAATAGTTTTCTATTTCTTTTTTGAAATCAGCAAGTAAAGGACGTGTTTGGAAATTTATAGAAAGATACTTTTCTTCTCCAATTTCTTCATCATTAAAATTGTACAAATATAAAGAATCTAAAGGAAGAGTATCTGGTCGATAAGCAATAAGAAATTGCCCTTCTCTTTCTGCTAGATTATATTTTGCACGTAAATTTTCCACTGTTCTTAAAGCATAAGTATCTTCATCAATATCTTTTAATTCTTTTGTTTCTAAAATAAATTCCTCAGTTGGTGTTTTGAAAATTAAATTAGCTTCCATCTTTTACTCCTTTTTAATCGCTTTCCTTAGTATAATCACAAGATGAGCACTTTATCTTACCATTTTTTTCAACTAAATAAGCTTTACAATTAGGACATTTTTCATCTAATGGTTTATCCCATGAAGCAAATTTGCATTTAGGATAATTGCTACAACCATAGAAAACTTTGCCTTTCTTTGTTTTTCTTTCAATAATTGTACCATCACAATTAGGACATGGCATAATTTCTGTAACTTTCTTTTCTTCTTTCTTGATGTATTTACATTTTGGGTAATTAGAACAAGCGGTAAACTCACCATAACGACCTTTTCTTACAACCAAAGGATTGCCACATTCTGGACATTTCTCTCCAGTTTCTACAGGAGCTTTCTTCTCCATATCAGTAAAGGCATCTTTTACGCGGGGTTCAAACAATTTATAAAAATCAGCTAAAACATTATTCCAGACTAATTTACCATCAGCTATTTCATCTAATTCACTTTCCATATCACGTGTGTATTCCACATTGATAAGATCACTGAAAAATTCTTGAAGTTTGTCAGTTGTCTCAATACCCATCTCTGTTGGTTTAAATTTTTTATCTTCCATTTCAACATAATTTCTTTCTTTTATAGTATCAATAGTTTTGGCATATGTTGATGGACGACCTATACCTAATTCTTCCATTTCTTTGATAAGTTTAGCTTCTGTATATCTGCTTGGTGGTTTAGTGAAATGTTGCTCACAAGAAACATCATTAGTAATAGCTTGTTCTTCGGTTTTAATTTCTGGCAAGATTTTGTCTTCACTACTTTCATAATCCTTGTAAACTTTTAAATAACCTTCAAATAAAAGGATTTGTCCTGTTGTTTTAAATTTGTAATCATTATTATCAAAAATAATAGTAGTTTGATTTACTGTAGCATCAGCCATTAAAGAAGCAAGTGTCCTTTTATAAATTAAACTATATAATTTAAATTCATCATTTGATAAAAATTTCTTCACTTTTAAGGGCTCTCTCATAACACTTGTAGGACGTATTCCTTCGTGAGCATCTTGCACATTTTCTGTATTTTTAGCTTTTTTGATATGGCCTTTATAATCTTTACCATAATTTTTCTCAATATAAGCCATGGCTTGTTTGACAAAGTCATCAGATAAACGAATGGAATCAGTTCTCATATAGGTAATTAAACCTACTGTTTCATTTTCAAGATCAATTCCTTCATAAAGTTTTTGCGCAATACTCATTGTTTTTTTTGCTGAAAAACCTAGCTTAGTTGAGGCTTCTTGCTGAAGGGTTGATGTAATGAATGGATATTTGCTCTTACGACTTTTTTCTTTTTTCTCAACTGATTCAACTGTATAAGTATCACTTAATTTGGCTAAGACAGCTTGTGCTTCTTCTTCACATTTTAACTCTATATCATCTTTTTTATATTTAAAAAGTTCAGCTTCATACTCAGGAAAGATAGCTGTTATTGTCCAATATTCTTCAGGATTAAAAGCTTCTATTTCTCTTTCACGGTCAACGATTAATTTTAAAGCCACACTTTGAACACGACCAGCACTTTTAGCACCAATTTTGCTCTGAAGTAATTTTGATAAACGAAAACCTATAATACGGTCTAGAATTCTTCTTGTTTCTTGACTCTTTACAAGGTTATCATCAATAACAGTAGGATTTTTCATAGCTTCTAAAACTTTATCATGAGTAATTTCATTAAATAAAACACGCTTGTAATTTTTATCTTTTATACCAAGAGCATCTTTTAAATGCCAGGCAATAGCTTCTCCCTCACGATCAGGGTCGCTAGCAAGATAAACTAAATCACTATTTTTGACATCCTTTTTTAAATCATTTATTACTTTTGTTTTTCCTTTGATAGCAACATAGTTGGGTTTAAAACCATTTTCTATATCAACACCTAAGCCATATTGACCTGTTGTTGCTAAATCACGAATATGACCTTTTGAAGAAACAACTTTATAATCACTACCTAAATACTTTTCAATAGTTTTACTTTTACTTGGGCTTTCGACGATAACTAAATTTTTAGGCATAACTAACACTTCCCTTTCATTTATACTTATACTAATATTTTATTTTTTTGTCAAATAAAGCTATTTGTTTTTCTATCTTATTACTGTCAAGATAGTCTTTTACTGGAGCATAGCTGCGACGATGCTCTTTTAATATACCATATTTTTTTATAGCTTCAAGATGCGTTTTTGTTCCATAACCTTTATTATTTTTAAAATCATACATTGGATACTTTTTATCTAATTCATAAAGCATACTATCTCTTGTTACTTTAGCTATGACACTAGCAGCAGAAATAGTTATACTTTTTAAGTCTCCTTTTATTATAGATGTTGAATCAATATCTAAATCAAGGGGCATGGCATCAATTAAAATATGTTCTATGGGACAACACTTTTGACATTCGACTATAGCCTTGTACATAGCAAGCTTTGTTGCTTCATAGATATTTATTTCATCAATCTTTTTTTCATCAATTATGCCAATGCCTATTCCTAAAGCCTGTTTCCTTATTTCTTCATAAAAATAATTTCTTTTCTTCTCAGTAAGTTTTTTAGAATCAGTTAAACCATCTAAAGAAAACTTTTCTGGTAAAACAACACAAGCGGCTACAACAGGGCCAACTAAAGGACCACGACCTACTTCATCTACTCCAGCTATGTAATTAATACTTTTTTGACGGAGATTTTTTTCATACCAATAAAAGCTATTATTTTCACATAATAAATATTCTAATTTTTCCAAAGTCTTTTTATATATTTTATTTTTAGAAAAAGCTAAAAGTTCGTAAGTAGAATCCAAATTTGTAACTCTATAGTTAGCTATTTTTTTTACTTCTTTTGGGATGCATAAATCACTAATTACTTCGATATTATCCTGATATTTTGCAAACATATTAAAAGTTCCAAGTCGTTTTTCCCACGATAAAGCTTCATATGTATCTTTAGAACAAGCGATAGTTATTAGCTTTGTTTCTGAAAGAATATCTTGCATTACTAAAGATGCCTCACCTAAGATGATAATATCTTGGATAGAGATTGATATATTTTTTAATGTCTTTATAATTTCATCTTTTGTCATGTTCATACCTCGATTTAATTGTAACACAATTTTTTTGAAAAACAAAAAGATGTTTATTTTTATAATCTATCAAATGTAATATTTGTAAAATAACCATCTTTTAAATCTTTAATTATTATATTAGAGACCTTTTCATAATCAGCAACGCCACCTTTGGAAAGAGCCTTTCTTTTTTGAGCAATTAATTCATATGCTTCAATATAATCATCATCTAAAGATTCTATACCATATCTATCTTTTAATTTTTCAGGATATAAAGTATATAATTTTTTTAGAATGAATGTGGCGATGGCATCTGTATTTAAAATTTCTTCTTTTATGGAAGAAAGGCTTGCTAAAATATGAGCATGCTCTTGATTTTCTATTTTAGGCCATAAAATACCAGGCGTATCAAGTAATTCAATATCTTTATTTATACGAATCCAGTTTAAAGTTTTAGTTACACCAGGTCGATTGCCAACATTAACTGACTTTTTACCAACCAAACGATTAATTAAAGTACTTTTGCCAACATTTGGAACACCAACGATTAGTACACGTGCAGGTCGTTCATTCATTCCTTGTCTTTTTCTTTTTTCATTTATAGGTTGCATTAATTGTTTAGTTAAATCAATTATATTTTTTACACTGCCATTTATTAAATCAACACTTATAATTTGATAATTTTGTTTCCTATAAATTTCTAGAATTTTGTCCGTTTCATTTTTATCACACAAATCATATTTAGTTACTATTAAAATGCGTGGCTTATCTTTAATAAGATTATCAATATCCACAATTTTTGAGGAAATTGGCATTCTAGCATCAA
>CANQIM010000015.1 GCA_947624075.1 uncultured Bacilli bacterium
AATTTCTATTTGTCAAAATTATTTTCAACTTTGATTCCAGGACCCATAGTTGAAGAAATAGAAATATTCTTTACATATTCACCTTTTACTGTTGCTGGTTTAATTTTAATAATTTGTTCAACAAAAGCATTCAAGTTTGCTAATAAATCTTCTTCACTGAAAGAAGCTTTACCAATAATACCGTGAATATTTCCAAAACTATCTGTTCTATATTCTACACGTCCAGCCTTAACTTCTTCTACAGCTTTTGCAACATCCATTGTAACTGTACCAGTTTTTGGATTTGGCATTAAACCCTTAGGTCCTAAAACTTTTCCTAACTTACCTAATAGAGGCATCATATCAGGAGTAGCAATCATTGTATCAAAATCGAACCAATTTTCTTTTTCGATTTTTTCTAACATATCTACATCACCAACATAGTCAGCTCCTGCATCTTTAGCTTCTGTTGCTTTAGGTCCTCTAGCAATTACTAATACTTTCTTAGTTTTACCTGTTCCTTTTGGAAGTACAATTGCACCTCTTAATTGTTGATCAGCTTTCTTTGTATCTAGATTTAATCTCATAGCTACTTCAATAGAACCATCAAATGAGCTAGTAGAAGTTTCTTTTACTAATTTAACAGCTTCTTCTTTAGAATATACTTTATTCTTTTCTACTTTAGAAACAGCTTCACAATACTTCTTACTTCTTTTTTTCATCTTTCTTTCCTCCTTATGTGGTAAAAGCGGATTTAAAATTATTCCTTCCACATAGGTTCAACCCTATATGTATAAAGTTACTCTTGACCTTCGATTTTTATTCCCATATTTTTAGCAGTTCCAGCTACGATCTTCATAGCTGCTTCTACATCATATGCATTTAAATCTGGTAACTTAATTTCAGCAATTTCTCTTAATTGAGCTTCTGAAATAGTTGCAACTGTCTCTTTAGATCCTTTAACAGCACCTTTTTGAACTTTTGCATATTTCTTCAACAAGAAACTTGTAGGTGGAGTTTTAATAACAAAATCAAAACTTCTATCGTCATATACTGAAATTTCTACTGGTAAAATGTCACCCATCTTATCTCTAGTAGCATCATTATATTTCGTACAAAAATCTTGTAAGTTAATTCCGGCAGGTCCTAAAACCGTTCCAACTGGTGGAGCTGGTGTAGCTTTTCCTGCTGGGATTTGTAATTTTATTTTCTTTACTGCATCCTTTGCCACGAAAAACACATCCTTTCCTCTTTAGTTTTCGCGAGTGGTCCAAATAGCTTGATTACCGCTTTAAAATGCAAACCATGCTTCCCACTAAATCTATATTAAATTAAATATAGCCCTTAAATAATAACATATTCTTAAATAAAACGCAAGTCTTTAAAATCTTTCATTATTCTCAAAAGCTTAGAAATTTACTATTTTTCAACTTTGAACGCTTTAATTGATAGATAAAGACATTCTTTAATAAGTCTTTATAAAAGCATTTTTCGTTTATTCAACCTACAAATTTGTTGAAAATTTCATCTATTCAAAGTAGTACTAAACTGCATTCTCAATTTGACTAATTTCAACCTCAACAGAAGTTTCTTGTCCAAATAAATCAACTAATAAATTAACCTTTTGATTAGGCAAATCAACTGAATCAATCTTACCGAACATTCCATTAAATGGTCCCGCAATAATTTTAACTTTGCTTCCTTCCGTAAGTTCAGTTTCTACATCGATACGACTAATACCCATATTACCTAAAATTTTATCTACTTCGTAAGGTTGTAATGGAGTTGGCTTTGCTCCTTTACCACTTGATCCAATAAAACCTGTAACTCCTGGTGTATTACGTACAACATACCAAGCTTCATCAGTCATTACCATTTCAACTAATATATAACCTGGAAACATTTTTTTTACTCTTTCCTTAGTTACACCATCTTTTACTTCTACAACCTTCTCTTCAGGTATAACAACTCGAAAAATATAATCTTGCATGTCCATAGACTCTGCTCTCATTTCAAGTTTTTCCTTTACTTTATTTTCATGACCTGAATAAGTATTAACTACATACCATTGTTTATCCATACAATTACTCCTTTAATTAAATAATGTTTGAATTAGTGCAAAAATAATATCTATTGCATAAAAGAACAAAGAACAAGCAACTACAAAAACTATTGTAGCTATTGAATATTTAATCATATTGTCCTTTGAAGTCCAATGAACTTTTTGAAATTCACTTTTTACCCCATGACAAAATATTCTAAATCTAACCCATAAACTATTCTTTTTCTGTTCTTTTCTAGTACTTTTTTTAGCAACTTTCTTTTCTTCAACGTGCTGCTTTTTTACTTTTGTTTGTTTTCTTTCATCATCAGCCATATTCTTCACCTATTCCCATTTAAATTCAAAATAAAAACACTTCCAAGTGCTTACACCTATAAAATAGCACAACTACCCAAAAAATGTCAACATCTTTAAAGGTAAATTTAAAAATTTATCTAAAATAATATTAGAAATTTTAAAAACTATAAAAATCTTCAAAAAAAACTGTTAATCTAACATAAATCTGTTATAATAAACAATTAAAAAGGAGTGACATTTATGATTAATACAGCTGAAGTTTACAATAAAATAATTTATTTTTTTAAAATTGCCTTCATAAATTTTGGTAAAGAAGTTACTATTCCTTCTAATGATTTCTTCGTAATCAATCAAATTTCTGATAGTGAAAAAGAAACTTTAGGTGAATACAACTACTATATTCAATATGGCTTTTTCAATTCTGGCTGCATCTGTCTAAATTTATCTTACTTCTTAAAAAGCAATGAAGTTAAACTGAACACCATTTCTATATTTGCCCCTTCCAAAGAAAAAGCTAATTTAATGCTTCAGGAAGACGACAATACAAATGTTGAAATTAAAAAATACGATACAATTAATGCCATTGCAGCTAATCCTAAAGCCATAGAAATATTAGATTCAGCTATTACCAATTTAAGTCAAACCATTGTCTTAGGTGAATACACTTCTTCATCAACTGATAAAATCATTCCTTGTTGTGCAGTTAAAAGATATATCAAGACAAATCCTAAAATTTAACCAAGTTATCTTAAACTAAAGAATAAAGCTAATACGCTTATTGCAATTCCAGTAAGTAAAATTAATGTTGGAAATATTAAATAATTTATAAATGCCGTATCTTTCAAACCATTTATTTGCTTATAAATATTATCATTTATCTTATCATTTGTCATTGATTCTTCTTTAAAAGTAACCCCACTTGCTTTAATAAGTTGTTTACTGCCATCTTTACCATCACCGTTTACTTCTCTTTCTAGCATTTCTAAATCTTTCTTCTTACGTTCAGCTAAATATTCACAATAGTAAACTCCCGCTCCTCTTTGAATAACACCTCGATAATATGGAACATCATCTTGTGGTAAATTTTTAGCAAATTCCTCAAAATTTTCTTTCAAAAAGCTTTCTTTTAAATAGCGCAATGAATTTGTATATAGCCCAATTTGTAAACAAGCAGAATGAAAAATATCTTCATTCTTTAATTTTTCCCTAATAGCAAAATCATTAGGCATTTCTAACAAAGTATTAAATTTAATTTGACGTGGTGAATTATTTAAAACTTGTATTTCAAATGGACTAAAAGATTTGACACAGTAGCCATGATTATGCACATATTTCATTGCCTTATCCATATTTAAAAATACTTCTCTCATATTTTCTTCACCAATATTTCCAAGCTCTCCTTCACGACCTGTCCAATCATAAAGATTTACTTCAACATCAGTATTGTTTTCCTTGGAAAAAGTAACTACCTTTGCCATACTACCACCTATTATAATTTTAACCCAAAAATTAAAAAAAAACAATTTTTTAGATTGTCTTTATAAATTTACGCCGTAAAGTTCTTCTTATTTTATTAATTCGCGACTGAATTGTAGTAATAGGAACATCTAAAAGTATTGAAATTTCTCGATAAGAAAAACCATTATATCTCAATTCAAAAATATTACTACATTCAAAATCCAAAGTATTCATAAAATTTACCAGTTCTTTTTCTAATAATTTATTTATAAAAATATCAGTATCTTCTTGAAAATTATTTAATACTTGATTAGATCTTAAACTCTTATTTAAAATATGATGCTTTTTCATTTTCAAATTCCTAACAAATGTAACCAAATGCCTATTTATAACTGCTGGAGCATAGGTATAAAATAACGTACCACGACATTCATCATAAGTAACCACTGCTCTATTAAAAGCAATTAATGCTTCTTGATGATAATCTTCATAATCAGCACCTAAGTCTTTATTATTTAAATAGTATTTGGAAGCTAAACTTTTAATAATAGGCGAATATTTTTCAAATATCAAATCTCTAGCATCTTCACTATTTTCTCTTATCATATACAAAACTTCATAATCGTTTATATTCTTATAATCCATTTCTACCTACTTTCTATTCCGAATTATTTCATAAATAATTATTCCAGTAGCTACTGAAGCATTCAAACTATTAGTTGTTCCATACATAGGAATTTTTGCTAAAAAGTCACAATTTTTTGTAACTATATTGGAAATACCTACTCCCTCATTACCGATTACCAAAGCGATTTTTCCACTATAATCAATTTCTCTATAGTCAACACTATTATCACTTAATGTTGTACCAACAACCCAAAAACCTTTAGCTTTAAGTTTATCAATCGCATTAACTAAGTTAGATACCATTACAACTTTAACATTGTCTAAAGTCCCTACACTTGTTTTCATCACAGTAGCATTTATTCCTACTTGTCTATCTTTGGGCATAATTATTGATTTAATTCCTGCTGCTTCACAAGTCCTAATAATTGCTCCAACATTATGAGGATCTTCTAGATGATCAAGTAAAACAACTACATCTTCATCAAAAACAGTATCTAAATCATAATATTTGTAATCCGGAATAGCTAGTATTATACCTTGATGTAATCCATCTATCAAATGGTCAATTTCTTTTTTTGACTTATATATTACGGGCAATTTTGCTTTTTCTATAAGCGAATTTAACAAATTGTCATCAAAACCATCCTGCAAAATAACTTTTTCAACTTTTTTATTTTTTTGTAAAATTTCTTTTGCTACATTCCTACCATATACTAACATTTTACTACTTCAAGATGAAAGACATTATTTCATCTACCCTTTCTTTTTGCTTTTCTAATTCCAAATAGCCTATCAAACATTCAAGACCAGTTGCATATTTATAAGTTATAATATCGCAGTTTTTAGGATGAGAAGTTGTTTTATAATTTCTAGCCCTTTTTATAACACTTAGCTCCTCAGCATTAAAAAAATCAGCATCTATCATTTCTTGCAAAAAACTAGCTTGACTTTTAGCACTTACAAATTTAACTGCCTCTTTTTGCAAACTATCTACATTGGCAATACCCTTATTTATTATCAAATATTTTCTCACATAATTTTCATATATCGTATCACCTAAATAAGCTAGTACCAATACATTTATTTCCTTAGTATTCAATATTTCTACCTTCTTTTACAACCTATCTTTTCTCACAATTCATTATACTACAAATAAGAGTCCTATTAATCTTTTAAAAAAATCTAACTAACAAGAATTATATTAATTCATAAGTAGTGCCTTCACGACTATCGATAAGTCTTACACCTTTAGACAAAAGTTCATCTCTTATAGTATCAGCCTTTTTAAAATCTTTATCAGCTTTTGCTTGCTTTCTTTCTTCTATCTTAGCTAAAATTTCTTCTTCAAAACTATCATTAATCTCTTTTTCTTGAACAGCACATAAATCAAGTGATAAAACTTTATCAAAGTCTTTAACAATAGCTAACTTTGTTGTATCATTTATATCTTCTGCTTTTAAAACATCATAAAGTACTGTTATCATCATTGAAGTATTAATATCATTCTCAAAGCTTTCTTTGAATTTTTTAATATATGGACGCATTTTTTCTTCTTCAACATCCATAGAACTATCTAAAGCCATTACTTTATTACGCAATTTAGCCAACGCTTTTTTAGCAATATCTAAAGATTCATAGGAAAAAACTAATGAATTTCGATAATGACTATTCAAACAAAAATAACGATAATCTAAAGGACTATAACCTTTTTCTTCTAGAAGTGCTAGTCTTAAAAACTCACCACTTGATTTACTCATTTTACCAGATTTATCATTTAAATGAGCCCCATGACACCAATAATTGCACCATTTATGTCCTAAGAAAGCCTCACTTTGAGCAATTTCATTTGAGTGATGTGGAAAAATATTGTCAACACCACCACAATGAATATCTAAATATTCTCCCAAAGTCTTATAAGAAATACCAGAACATTCTATATGCCAACCAGGGTAACCTACTCCCCAAGGAGAGTCCCACTTTAGTATTTGATTCTCAAACTTAGAAACAGTAAACCAAAGAACAAAATCTGCTGGATTTCTTTTAGCGACATCTTCTTCCACCGAATCTCTAACACCAATTTTCAAATCATCTGGATTTTTACCAGACAATTTATAATAATCCTTAGCCTTACTTATGTCAAAATAAACATTCCCATTAGAAAGATATGCATATCCTTCATCAATCATTTTTTGAATCATTTCAATATAAGTAGGAATACAATCTGTAGCTTTTACAATAATTTCAGGTACTTTAATATTTAAACTTCTCATGTCATCAAGAAATTCTTCAGTATAAAAATTAGCAATCTCCATCACATCTTTGCCTTCTCTTTTAGCACCTTCAAGCATTTTATCATTTCCTGTGTCAGCATCACTTGTTAAATGACCTACATCAGTTATATTCATTACTCTTTTGACATCGTATCCTAAGTATTCTAAGCCTTTTTGTAAAACATCTTCAAAAATATAAGTACGTAAATTACCTATATGGGCATAATTATAAACAGTTGGTCCACAGGTATACATTTTTACTTTACCTTCTTCATTAGGAATAAACTCTTCAACTCTTTTACTCAATGTATTATATAATTTCATTTGCACCACCTACTAACAGTATATCAAAAATTAGGTAAAAAGACACTATTATCTTTTTTGTTCTCTTTATTAAAATTTACACCTTCCCTCTTTATTCACCTTTTATTATTTATTTTTCACTTCTTCCTTAATTATCTTTTTTATTTCATCTTCTATTAGCATTTCAATTTTTCTAGCACCGAATTCTCGATAATTACTTCTCTTAATTATTTTATCAACAATATCTGTGGATAAAACTTTATTCAATTTATTTTTTTCCACACTTTCTGTTAATTTTTTCTTAACAATCTTTCTTATCGCTTCTTCATCTAAATCTTCAAATTTAACAACCTCACTTATTCTATTAAATAATTCTACACCTAAAAAAGCCTTAACCTCATCTACAATAACTTCTTGATCCTCATTAAATCCTATATTCTTATTATTAACACCTAAATTAGAAGTCATAAAAATATTAACATGAGAAAAATCTATTCTCTCACCATTATTTGCTGTCATAAAGCCTTCATCAAAAACCTGTAAAAATAATTTTAATACAGAACTATGAGCTTTTTCTATTTCATCTAGCAACATAATAGCATATGGTCTTCTCTTCACCTTATCTAAAATTGTTTCTTTATTATCAAAACCCACATACCCAGGTGGTGAACCAATTATCTTACTAACACTATGACCTTCTCTATACTCACTCATATCTAAGCGAATAAAAGCTTCATCATTATAAAGCATTTTAGCTATCTCTTTTACCAAAAATGTTTTTCCTAGCCCACTTTTTCCAATCAATAATAATGATAAAGGTTTCTTTTTAGGAAATAAAGCTTGATTTTCCATAGCCGTACTTATTTTTTCAATCGCTTTATCTTGACCAATAACTATTCTTTTCAAATTTTTTTCTATTTTTTTATAATTTAAATTATCTAACATTTTTATAGGAATATTAGTTTTTTCAGTCAATACATCATATAAAACATTCATCGTAACTTTTTTCTTTTTATCTCTATTCCCATCATAAATTAATCCCGTAAATTCATTTTCTAACTCCTTCTCTTCATCCTTTAACTTAATAGCTAACTTATAATCATGATTAATAATAGCTTTATTTTTTAAACCTTTTACTCTATTTAAATTAATATTAGTATCTTTTATTTTTTTATCAAGACTTGTATCTTTTAAAGCCGTCTTAGAACAAGCTTCATCTAATACATCAATTGCTTTATCAGGCTGTCTGCCAAAACCTACATATAAATTTGTATATTTAATTATCTTATCAATTAATAAATCACTAATTTCAACATCATGATATTTCTCATAAATAGGTTTTAAATGTAACAATATGTTTTTTGTCTCCTCTAAATCAGGCTCCATTACATATATTTTTTGAAATCTTCTATCTAATGCCTTATCTCCTTCTATATGTTGCTGATACTCTTTCTCAGTTGTTGCACCTATAATTTTCAATTTACCCCTCGCTAAATAAGGTTTAATTAGATTAGAAGCATCAATTGCTCCTTCGGCTCCACCAGCACCAACTAACGTATGTATTTCATCAATGAACAAAATAACATTTTCTTTTTCTTCTATTTCTGCAATTATCTTATTAACTCTTTCCTCAAATTCACCTCGATATTTTGTCCCAGCAATCAAAGAAGCCATGGATACACTATAAATTCTTTTACCCAATAATTTACTTGGTACACATCCTAATGCAATCTTTCTTGCTAGTTCCTCAACTAAAGCCGTTTTGCCAACTCCAGCTTCACCTATCAGTAATGGATTATTTTTATTTTTTCTAAGAAGTATTTCAATAATTCTATTAATTTCTTTATCTCTTCCAACAACACTATCATCAGTATTTAAACATACTTTATTTAAATTAATCGCAAACTCATCTAAAAATAAGCTATCTGCCTTATCACTATTTTTATATTTAAATTCCTTAGAAAATTTTTCATAAAGAAAGTCAATATCAACATTCATTCCCATTAAAATTCTATTTGCTACACCTTCACCTTCCTCTAACAAAGAAATAAACAAATTATAAGGACTTATAGCACTATCTTGTCCATTTTTATAGATCATAGCATTTTCAATTACTCTCTTTAATAAAGGCGTAAATAAAAACCATTCATTAGCAGTTTTACCTATTCCAACTACTTTTATAAGTTCATCTTTAAAAGATTTATAATCTATTTTATATTCATTTAACATTTTAGTAATTTCTAATTTTTCATTATTTAAAATGGCAAGTAATAAATGCTCAGTACCAACATAAGGATGCTTCAATTCTTGCATTTCTTTTTTTGCCATAATAAGTATTTTTTGTGCATCAGCATCAAATTTATAAAACATCTTGTCTCATCTCCTCTAGTATAATTTTAAATCTTAAAATCATTCTTAATCAAGAAAAGACATACCCTAAAATTAGACAAAAAAAAGACTACTATAAAATCAAAACTTGATTTTACAATAGTCTAAAATCGTAATTTTATATTACTTAAATTAAAGCTAATATTACAAATAAGATAATCAATACAACTAAAAATTCAAGTAAAAATTTCCAAGCATTCTTTAACCAATCTCTATAATTAACTTTTAAATATGAAAGTACGCTCATAAGAATTAAACTTGTAGGAGCAACTAACATAGTTAAACCATATAATGATTGGAACATAATACCAACAGTAGTATAGAAATCAGAATTAGTTACTTCTGTAACGTAAAATGGAAGAATACTTTGGAATACATATGCTGGATCTCCATTAAATAAACTTGCAAGAATAGCTACTAAAGAAGTTGTTGCTATATTAAATCCTTTAGAGAATCCTAAAATAGTTTTATAAATAACTAATTGGAATGGATGATATGTTACTAAAACTAAAATTGTATAAATAAATAGTACAATAGTAGCTGGTGCTAATGCTTTCTTAGCTCCATTAACAAATCCATCAAAAATATCATTTATCTTAACTTTATAAATTAAAGCAAAAATTAATATTAAAATTCCTAAAGGTAAGAACATATCTGTAATAGACCATTCTCCAAACGCTACAAATGTACCTAATAGTTTAGCAAAAATTGGGAATCCAAATAATTCAAATTCTTGTGTATTGTTACTTAATTCAGTAAAGAAATCAATACCAAAACCATTTTCACCCCAAGGTATAAATGCAAGTACCATTAGAACAAATAATAAGAAAAATCCTATTACAAATGGCCAAATTTTATGTTTACTGTTAACAATAGTAGGAACAAAACCTTCACTATCATCTGCTACAACAGATTCTTTAACAACAATAATATCTTCATCTTTTAAAGCTGCTTTATTATTGTTCTTTGAAGATTTGCCCTTCTTTGTTGATTTTTTTGTTTTTGAAGTTTTAGCTGCTTTAGAAGTTCCTGTTTTTACTTCTTTCTTAGGAGCTTCAATAACTTCTTCTGTAATTTCTACTTTTTTAACTGACTTCTTTTCCAACTTATCACCTTTTTTAGATGCATCCTTCTTAATATACATAAATACATTGAACATTAATAAAATTAATCCTAGTAATAAGATTACAAATCTTATTCCAATTTCAAAATCTAAATCTAATGCTAATGCTTGTAGTAAAGAAGCCAAATTTGTATAAGCATAAGTTGTTCCTGCAAGACCAACACCAATTGAACCAACTACTGTTAGTGCTGCTACAATCTTATCGTAACCCATTAATAAAATAAGTGAAACAACAAATGGTATGAAAACAGCTAATCCAATTTGTAATCCACAAATTGAAGTCAATACTGCAAATATTATCATAATAATTGCAAGAACTAGCTTTTCTTTACCAGAAACTTTTGCTACTATTTTATCTAAAAAACTACGATATGCTGGAATTTTGTATAAAATTCCATAAAAACCACCAACTAGAACTATAAATAATACAATATATCCAAAATATGAAATTGATGTTAATGGATAATTGAATAAATCAAATAGTCCCATTTGAACGCGTCCTTGTTCAGCATACTCACCTGAAAAATATGCAGCTGGAAAAATCCAAGTAAGTACCATGAATAACAATAAAGTTATAAGAACGGCTTTAATTGCATTATGTTTCTTCATAATTAACCTCCCACTATAATTATAGCTTTTTACAAATTATCTTGCAAGTATTTACCAATTTTTTTTGTGAAAATTTTGTGATATTTAAACGTAAAAAGTACTTAACATCGTAAGTACTCCACTAATTAATAAGTATATTTTATTTTGTTAATAGCTTTTGTAATTATAATCTTTATTTAATCTACCTTCTTTCTAAAATACAAAAAAGTAAATTAAGTAATTAATTTTTCATGGTATTTCTTTTATTTTTCAGTTGGTCGCATTAAAGGGAACAATACAACATCTTTAATATTTTGTGAATTAGTAAGTAATTGAATAACTCTATCTATACCCATACCCCAACCACTAATTGGAGGCATACCACATTCCATAGCCATGATATAATCATTGTCCATTGGCATAGCTTCTTCATCCCCATTTGCCTTCAAAGCTGCTTGTTCTTCTAATCTACGCATTTGCTCTTGAGGATCAACTAGTTCTGAATAAGCATTTATAATTTCTGCCCCATTTATAATTAATTGGAAACGATCCGTTATTTCTTTATTATCATCATTAGCACGAGCTAAAGGACTTAAACTAATTGGATGTTCTGTTAAAAATGTAGGTTGAATAACATTATTTCTTGCTACTTTCTTATATAATTGATCAACTAAATTACCATAACCTAAATCTTCAAGAGGAACTTCACTATCTATTTCAATTTTTTCTTCTTTTATTTTAGCAAGTAATTTTTCTTTTGTATTATATTCATTTATATCAATATTACTATATCTTAATATTAAATCTCTAAAACTTACAACTTCCCATTCGCCACTTAAATCAATTTCTTTGTCCATAATATTTATAACTAATGTACCAAAAAGTTTTTGAATGATACTTTGTAGCATTTCTCTTAAAAATTTCATATTATCTTTATAATTATAATAAGCACAGTAACCCTCTATCATCGTAAAGTCTTGCAAATGTTGAACATCCATTCCTTCATTTCTAAAACATCTTGCTATTTCAAATACCTTTGTAAATCCACCAACAATAGCTCTTTTTAAATATGTTTCTGGTGCTATTCTTAAATACATATCAATGTCTAAAGCATTATGATGCGTAACAAAAGGTTTAGCTGTTGCGCCACTTGCTTTATTATTAAGAATAGGCGTTTCAATTTCGATATAACCTGCTTCATCTAAATAATTTCTCAATTCTCTAATAAACTTACTACGAAGTAAAAATTTCTTTTTAGATTCATCACTAGTTATTAGATCAAGATATCTTTCACGATAAATTGCTTCAACATCCAAAACACCATGAAATTTCTCTGGTAATGGTCTTAAAGCTTTACCTAAAAATTTTATTTGTGAAGCTCTAATCGTTTTCTCTCCTGTATGAGTAGTAAATACTTCTCCTTCAACTCCAATAAAATCACCTAAGTCATAATTAGCCTTAAAATCATTATAAGCTTCTTCACCTATCATATCTAATTTAACAGAAATTTGAATTTTTCCGTTAATATCTCCAATAGTTAAAAAGCTCATTTTACCCATTTTACGCATTAAAATAATTCTTCCTGCAACTCTAACTCCTGTAACGCCATCTTCTAAATTTGCAGCATCTTTTAACTCATAATTAACTTCAAATCTATCAGGGTAACAATCCTTAATATTTTTCAACTTTTCTCTTCTAACTACTTCTTGTTCACTAAGCTCTCTCATAAAAAACTCCTTTGTTTATAATTTTATAACTCTAGTATGAGCTAATTTATCATGAACAGCACGTCCATCTAAACTACCCATTATCATAAATGCTGATACAATTAATACAATGTATTGAAGCATTTCCATAGTTGCTACTCCATAAAAGTATACCGTCTTACCTGCAAATAGCATAAAAGCAAAAGATAAAATCTCTAATAAAATAGAATTAGCAATTAAACAACGACAAATCATTTGGTTCATAGTCAAATTCCTATTATCAGATACAACTTTAATTTTCAAAATCTTTTTACCAATAGTTTGCCCATTATTATATAATTGAAAAACTATAAAATATAAAATTTCACAAACTAAAGTTATCAATGTAACAGTACCATTGCTTTTAGCAAGTTGATAAGTAATAGACTCCATTTCTGTTGCATAAGTTTTAATACTAATTTTTGCTTCTTGATATTTTTCTACTACTTCCATCATCTCATCATTTAGCTTATCTATTTTACTATCATCACTAACAAATGGAAAGACAAGTAAACTTGCTACAAAAGATACTAATAAAACATCAATTATATAAGCTAAAAATCTTTGAAGCAAAGTAGCTTTAACTTTATCTTCATACATAACTTTTTTACTAGTTTTACTTCTTTCTTTTGTCTCTTCTTCACTACTTAATTTTTCTTCTTTTTTCACAATCTCTTCTTCTATTAGTTCTTCAGCTTGCTTACCTTCTTTTATTCCTTTTTCTTCTTTTATTTCTTCAGCAATTTTAATTTCTTTTTGCTTTTCTTGTTCTAAATTCTTATCATTATCATTAACTTTCTTCGTATTTTTCTTTTCATCTACTCCTGTTGTTTTAGCTTTTTTAACAGTTTTTTTCTCTACACTCCCAGTATCACTTTTTTTAGTTGGTTTCTTTTTTGTATTTTTCTTTTTCTCATCTTCACTATTCATAATTACCCTCCTCCAATTCATCTAACACCTTGATTATATCATGAATATTAGAAGTTTGATAGACTTTATTTTTAATATTATTAGCAAAGGCTATTCCTTTAAAATACCAAGCAATATGATTTCTAATTTCTAAACAAGCCGTTTTTTCACCTTTAAATTCTACTAAATATCTTAAATGCTTTTTCAAAACTTGAATTCTTTCTTTCATTGTAACTTCAACTAAAGCTTTACCTTGAAGATAGTTTAAGCTATTTTTTATAAGCCACGGATTCCCTAATAAAGCCCTACCTATCATAACAGCATCGCAACTAGTCTCATCAAGCATTCTTTTTACATCGTCGCAACTTTTTACATCACCATTACCAATAACAGGAATATTAACATTTTCTTTAACCTGCTTAATTATGGACCAATCTGCTTTACCACTATAGCCTTGTGACCTTGTTCTAGGATGAACACAGATAGCACTAGCCCCTGCTTTTTCTATAGCCTTCGCTACTTCAATGGCATTTATACTATTAGCATCCCAACCACTTCGTATTTTTACTGTTACAAAAGCTTCGACATTATCAACAATAGTCTTTACCATTTCATATGCTTTTGTTACATCCTTCAATAAGCAAGAACCAGCCTTCGCTCTTATCGCTACTTTAGGTACTGGGCATCCCATATTAACATCAATTATTTTTATATTAAATTTATCAACTAAAATCTTTGCTGCCTCAGCCATTACATTACAATCAGCCCCAAACAACTGAACAGCTACAGGAATATTCAAAGTATCAAGACCATTTAACATTTCAAAAGTTTTTTTATTACCTCTAATTATAGCCTCACTACTTATTAGCTCAGTAACAGCATACCCAACTCCCATCTCTTCACATATTTTCATATAAGCTGTATTAGATATTCCAGCCATTGGAGCCATTACAATTCTATTTTTTATTTCAATATCACCAATTTTAAAGCTCATCCGCAATCACCCTTAAAATTCTTACTATTTTTTTCCTGAAAAAAAGATTTATTTTTTTGCTTTTAATAAATCTCTTATCTCTTCTAATAATATAGCTTCATCTGATTTCTTTTCTTCAACTTCTGCTTCTTCTTTTTCATGCTTTTTCAATTTATCAAATAACCTTACCATTGTAAATACGCACAATGAAATAATTAAAAAGTCTATGATAGATTGAATAAAATTACCATAAGCTATAGTAGCATCAGATATTTTAAAACTTAAGTCAGAAAAGTTAAGTCCACCTAACAACACACCAATTAATGGCATTAACATATCATTAACCAAACTTGTAACAATTTTACCAAAAGCACCACCAGCAATAACACCGACAGCCATATCTACAACATTTCCACGTGAGATAAATTCTTTAAAAGCATTTGCTTCATTTTTTAATTTTCCTAATTCCTTTTTTCCTAATTCTTTATCAATTTTCTTAGCCATAAAAACCTCCTTGGCATATATTATATTTTTTTTCCTTGAAAAATCAAGTATAATTTAATTTTCTTTATTTCAACAATTTACAATTTACTTAGTTTTTGGAACATTATCTGTTATATCAACTTCAACATTTTCATCCCTCAACATTTCACTAGCCATTATATTATGCATATTCTGTTCATAAGAAGAAACTTGTGACAAATAAGCATCCATCAAAGCCTTATTAGATAATTGTTTGTCTATTTCTTCATCACCTAAACCTATCATTTTTAGATAACTTCTAACTTTTTTTACTTGCTCATCTAACATATTTTTCCCTCCTAAAATCTTAATTTAAGTATAATAATAAATCTTCACTATCGCAAGAAAAATTTAAAAAAAAGTAAACACGCTTTATCTTGTGTTCACTCTTTATTCTTTTCATCTTAACCAAATAATTACATAAAATATCATTAAAACACCTAAAAATACTATCTAGACTCATTTCTTAAATAACAAATTCATATTAAATATTAACTAGACATCTAATTCTTTTAATAACTCAGCTTTTGTCATTTTAGAATAATTTTTAATACCTTTTTCCTT